>PMJO01000326.1 GCA_003158455.1 Myxococcales bacterium
GAACCGGCGCTGCGAACAATGGAAGACGTCAACTCCTGCTCCGACCAATGGAATCAGCCATGCTTCCATCTCCTGGGGCGTGGTCGCCAGCTTTGCCGCGAAATCCTGCAGCTTCCATTGCGAGATCCGAAGGCCGATCGGATAATCAGGACCGACGGCCTTCCGAACGGCTCGAATCAGTTCGACAGCGAATCGGGCGCGTTCGGCCAAAGTTCTGCCGCCGTAACTATCGGTGCGTTGGTTGGTGGGATGCCAGAAGAACTGGTCAATCAGATAGCCATGTGCCCCGTGAATCTCGACGGCATCGAATCCGAGTGCCCTTGATTCCGCCGCGGCTTGCGCAAACGCCTGTATCGTTTCGGCGATGTCGGACTCTGTCATCGCGACGCCGCCGACCCTTCCGGGTGCGACATAGCCTGACGGTCCTTCAAAAGGAGCAGGCGGTAGCCATCCGGTATCCTTGGGCGCGACCACGCCCATGTGCCAGAGTTGCGGTGCCATGAGGCCACCTGCCGCATGCACCCTGTCAATCACGGCCTTCCATCCGCTGAGCGGCTTTTCGCCATAGAAATGCGGAATGTCCGGATCATTGGAAGAGGCGGGACGGTCTACCACGGTGCCCTCTGACACAATGAGACCGACCTCGTCTTCCGCGCGACGGACATAATAGTCGGCCACATTCGAAGCCGGCACACCTCCAGGGGAAAACGAGCGCGTCATGGGCGCCATGACGATCCGGCTCTTGAGTTCAAGTGACTTCAATCGGAATGGTTGAAAGAGTCCTTGTATCTTGTCCATTGAGCAATACCCTGCATCGATTGTGCCGATCGAACAGATCCACGCGTGGGGCTCACGCTACTAGAACGGCCGCACCTTCGAACCGACCAGAGCGGAGATCGGCAAGAGCCTGGTTAGCCTGGATGAGTGGATACTGCGTCGTCTTGGTGGCAATGCCGATCTGCGGGGCCAAGCGGAGAAAGTCGATTCCATCCGACCGCGAGAGATTGGCGACCGACACAAGCTGCCGCTCTTCCCATAGCAGCCGATAGGGGAAACTCGGGACATCGCTCATGTGAATGCCAGCGCAAACAACGCGACCGCCTTTGCGGACCGCCTTCAGGGCAAGCGGCACCAGAGCGCCCACAGGCGCAAAAATGATGGCGGCGTCGAGCGGCTCGGGTGGTGCTTGGTCAGATCCGCCAGCCCAGGTCGCTCCCTGGCGCTGGGCGAAGGCTTGGGTGGCAACGTCTCCCGGGCGTGTGAAGGCGAACACCGATCGCCCTTGCCGCTTCGCCACCTGTGCCACGATGTGGGCCGCGGCGCCGAAACCGTAGAGGCCAAGTTTCTTGCCGTCACCCGCAATTACCAACGAGCGCCAACCAATAAGCCCAGCACACAGCAAAGGAGCCAGCTCCACGTCGCTGCCGACTTCGCCTAAGGGAAAGGCAAAACGTGCGTCGGCAATGGTCGAGCTGGCGAACCCGCCGTCACGCGTATAGCCGGTGAAAAGTGGATGGTCACAAAGATTCTCGTGGCCACCTACACAATAGGGGCAAACGCCACAGGTGCGGCCCAGCCATGGAATACCAACGCGCGCGCCGAGGTTGAGCCCCGCAACACCAGCCCCGACTGCATCGATCCGCCCTACGATCTCGTGGCCAGGAATGATCGGTACGGTGGGATTGGGGAGTTCGCCATCCATAACGTGCAGATCCGTGCGACAGACGCCGCAGGCAGCCACCTTGATTCGAAGCTCGCCCGGTCCGGGCTGCCGATCGGGCAGCTCCGTCCATTCGAGGGGAGCCCCGATCTTCTTTAGCGTCATTGCGTGCATGGACTACGTCCCGGGCCAGCCTCCCTAAGCCGGCGCTTCCATCGACGCGACCCGGACCAGCTTCTTGTTGACGAACTCCTGAATGCCCATGTCACCGAGCTCGCGCCCGTAGCCGGAGTTCTTGATACCTCCGAATGGCAGCTCGGCGTCCGACCAACTGATGTTGTTTATGAACATCATGCCTGTGTCGATACGGCTTGCCACTCGCTTCCCCCGCGCAATGTCCCTGGTGAAGACGGAGCCGCCCAATCCGAAATCCGAATCGTTGGCCAGCGCGATGGCCTCCTCTTCGTTCTTGACGCGAAAGAAGAGCGCGACGGGGCCAAAGAACTCTTCTCGGAAGGCGGGGTTCTCTGGCTTGATGTTGGTGAGGATCGTGGGCTCCATGAATGAACCCGGGCGATCGATCCGCTTGCCGCCCATGACCACCTTTGCTCCCTTGGAGATGGCCCCCTCGACCTGCCTCACGAGATCGACCAGGGCCGATTCTGTCGACAACGGCCCGAGTGTCGTCTTCTCATCCATCGGATCTCCTGGCTTGAGAGCCGCAAGCGCCGCCTGAAACTTGGCCAGGAACTTGTCGGCGAGCTCTTCGACAACGATGAAGCGCTTGGCGGCGCAGCAAGTCTGGCCCGTGTTGTACATCTTTCCCCAGACGGCCCATTTGATGGCGTGCTCGAGATCGGCATCTTCGAGGACGATGAACGCGTCGCTGCCACCGAGCTCCATCGAGGACAGCTTGAGGTTCTGACCGGCTCGTGCCGCGATGCTCCTCCCCGCGGCAGCACTACCCGTGAGGGCCACGCCCTTGATACGCCGGTCGTCGACGAGATGTTCGGACTGTTCGTGGGTGATCAGCAGATTGGTGTACAGCCCAATGGGCGCACCGGCCTCGATCCACAGCTTCTCGAAGGCGATGGCGCACTGAGGGACGCAGCCAGCGTGCTTCACCATGAGGACGTTGCCCGCCATCAAGTGGGGACCCGCGACACGGGCAAGCTGGTAGTAGGGGAAGTTCCATGGCTCCACACAGAAGATCACGCCGAGAGGGCTGCTTTCCATATGAGCTTCGCCGACGGTGGGGTGGAGCTTCACAGGTGCAAGGAAGCGCTCGGCGTTCTTGGCGTAATAGGCCAGAATATTCGAGCTGAACTCCACCTCACCGCGTGCCTCATTGATCCGCTTGCCCATCTCGAGAGTCATTGGACGAGCGAAGTCATCCACGCGGGCGCGCATGATGCTGGCAGCCTTTGCGATGACAGCCGCCCGCGCCGCAAAGCTCGTCTGCCGCCACTTCTCGAAACAGAGCGCGGCGCCATCAAGCGCAGCCTCGACCTGCTTGTCGCTGAGGTACTCGAACGTCTTCAGGAGTTTGCCATTGTACGGGTTGACGCTTTGATAACTCATGATGCTTGTCCTTTTGCCTTCGCTCTACGCTGAATCGCGTAGCCAATTGCCACAGCTTGTTTGGGTGGCTTGCCTGCTGCGATCTCGGTCCTGATGTTCTTGTTGCGCGCTGTTTTCGACGCTGATTTGATGAGTGGCAACTTCGTAGAATAGACCGCGAGTCCAAGTTCGGCCGCGTCGAAAAACTTGCCTGTCCGAACATCGAACCGCCAGTCGCGACATGGGCAGGTAATCGTGTGGCCCTCCAACTGCCCCATAAACAGCGGACACGGCATGTGCACGCATTTTCCTGAAACGGCGTAGATCTTACCGCCCACGCGCGCAATAGGAACATTCACACCCAGTGGATAAGCCGCTGCCATGCGGCCCTCGAGCAACGCTGCGGCATCCATTGCGTAAATCCAGTTGGCTGAATCCGGGTTTGACATGACGTCTATGCCTAGAGCGCTATTGAAATACTGAGGATCCATCCAATTGTGGCGGTCACTGCCATCGCCAGAGCACCCCCGATGGCGACTCGCAACGATGCGCGGCCGGGTGGCGCGCCGCCGAGATGACCACCAAGTGCGCCGAGAGCCGCAAGACTCGCCAGAGATAGCCCTGCGATCCCGGGGATACGGAGGGGCGAGGGCGCAACGAGAAGAGCCCCAATTGGAACCATGGCAAAGGACGCAAAGCTTGCGGCTGATATCCATGCCGCCTGTATCGGACGAGAGAGGGCGGCTTGGTCGATTCCCAGCTCGTCACGCATGTGAGCGCCCAGGCGATCGCGGACACTGAGCTGCTCCGCAACCTTCATGGCGAGATCCTTGTCGAGGCCGCGCTTCACGTAGATCGTCGCAAGCTCGTCCAATTCGGCTTGGGGCTGGCCGGTCAGCTCTCGCCTTTCCCGCTCGATGTCCGCCCGCTCTGCGTCGCGCTGCGAGCTTACCGAAACGTATTCGCCCACGGCCATCGACATCG
>PMJO01000122.1:0-42039 GCA_003158455.1 Myxococcales bacterium
CGCTTGTCGGAGCCACGGAAGGTGGATGCCGATGCCCAGGCGGTCGAAACCAGCTCAGCGATCGACAAGCCCGAAGCCAGAACCTTGGCCTTCAGGGCGGCGATGTCACGCTCGTCAATCAGCGGGTGATTGACCCGGGGGATTGGATCTTGCCAGATCAGCTCTTCGGCCGGGACTTCCGGGCCGAGGTAGCGCGCACGCGGGCCCATATCGCGATGGGTGAGCTTGAACCAAGCTCGGGCAAAGGCCTCGGCGAACTCGTCCGGCTTCTCCATAAAGCGCCGCGAGATCTTTTCGTAGACCGGATCGAAGCGCAGCGAGAGGTCCGTGGTCAGCATGGTCGGCGCATGCTTCTTGGACGGATCGTGCGCGTCCGGAATGATCGCGGGGGCTCCCTTGGCGATCCACTGGTGGGCACCGGCGGGGCTCTTGGTCAGTTCCCAGTCGTACCCGAACAAGTTCCAGAAGAAGTTGCTGCTCCACTTCGTCGGGGTTGTCGTCCAGATGACTTCCAGGCCGCTGGTGATGGTATCGCCACCCTTACCCGTACCGAAGCTGCTCTTCCAGCCGAGCCCCTGCTCTTCGATGGGAGCGGCCTCGGGATCGGCCCCCACGTGCGTTGCCGGGCCGGCACCGTGGGTCTTGCCGAAAGTGTGGCCGCCCGCGATCAACGCGACGGTTTCCTCGTCGTTCATCGCCATGCGGGCAAAGGTCTCGCGGATGTCCTTGGCCGCAGCGACAGGATCCGGCTTGCCCTCGGGACCTTGCGGGTTGACGTAGATGAGGCCCATCTGCACCGCAGCGAGCGGATTTTCGAGGTCGCGCTCGCCGGAATAGCGGCTGTCGTCACCGAGCCAAGTCTTCTCGGCACCCCAGTAGACGTCGTGATCCGGCTCCCAGACGTCCGCACGCCCCCCGCCGAAACCGAAGGTCTTGCAGCCCATCGACTCCAAGGCGACATTTCCGGCTAGGATCATGAGGTCGGCCCAGGAGATCTTCCGGCCGTATTTCTGCTTGATCGGCCAGAGCAGTCGGCGCGCCTTGTCCAGACTCACGTTGTCAGGCCAGGCGTCGAGGGGAGCGAATCGCTGCTGGCCTCGACCGCCACCGCCACGACCATCACCCGTGCGGTAGGTGCCGGCGCTGTGCCATGCCATGCGCACGAACAAAGGCCCGTAGTGCCCGAAGTCGGCCGGCCACCAGTCCTGCGAGTTCGTCATCAGTGCGGCAAGGTCTTTCTTCAGGGCCGCAAAGTCGAGGCTCCTGAACTCCTCGGCGTAGTCGAACGCCTCGCCCATCGGATTGGATTTCGCGGAATGCTGGTGCAGGAGATCCAGTCGCAATTGGTTCGGCCACCAGTCCCGGTTCGACGTGCCGCCGCCGGCGGTGTGAGGGAAGGGGCATTTCGATTCGGTCGTCATCGTATCTCCTTGGGTCAAGGGTTCAACAAGGTCATCCCAGTTCTTGATGCCCTCCAGGCTCAAGGGTTACGGCATTCGTCTTGTACACAAACATTTCTCCATAGTCACAAACTTGTCCTGGCGCAGCGCGACCCAACGTATTCGTTGCGGGGCACGGGAAAGTTTGGTGCCGGTCTCCCGATGCGGGCTGGGATGGCGGGTATACTGACTCAATACCCGGGGTGTATCGAAGGATGGCTACGCCAGTTGTCCCCGATGCTACATGTGCGCGTCGATGGAAGTACCGAACAGCCGAGGAGTCTGTTATGGCAAGAGCACTGCCTTCCCTCGCGGCCTTCATATGCACGATCTCTTTCAGTTTGACCGCGAGCGCGGCGCCGCCGGCAGACTACCAACTCACGTTCTCCGATGAGTTCGACGGCAGCGTGCTCGATACCACCAAGTGGATCGACCACTACAAATGGGCCACCAGCCTGGCGGGATCGACCGTCATCAACGAGGAGCTGGAAGCCTACGTCGACAACGCCTTCCAGGAGCAAGACAGCATCCTGTCGATCGTCGGCAAGAAGCAGCAGGGCAGCTACGCCGGCCAGACGATGAACTACACGTCCGGCATCATCTGTTCGAGCTTCCACCAGAAGTACGGGTACTTCGAGGCTCGACTGAAGGTTCCGGCGGGCAAAGGATACTGGCCCGCGTTCTGGCTGCTGGGAGAGAACGGCACCACCGGTGTCAACGAGATCGACATTCATGAGATCCTGGGCGACAACCCGGCCAAGGCGTACATGACGGTTCACTGGGGGCCAAGCTACTCCACGGGCCACCAGAGCGATTCGACGTCCTTCACCATCGCCTCGGGACCCGACTTCTCGCAGGACTACCACGTGTTTGGATTGCAGTGGGATGCGAACACCGTCATCTGGTCGATCGACGGCACCGAGCGCTTCCGCCACACCGGCCCCACCGGCGTCCCCCAGGTCGAGATGTACATCATCGCCAACCTCGCGATTGGCGGCACCTGGCCGGGCGCTCCCGACAGCACCACGGTTTTCCCCGGCAGCTGCGACCTCGACTACATCCGTGCATACCAATACGTCGGTGGCGCCGGCGTCGATTCGGGCGTCACGCCCGCCACGGACTCGGGCGCAGGCGCCGACGGCGTGGGCGGCCAGGGCTCTCCTTCGACGAGCAACGGCGGTGGCTGCGGATGTGAGTTGGGCCGAACCACGAGAGACAGGGCGCCGTTCACCGCCCTCGCGTTGGTCGCCCTGCTCGCCCTCACCCGCCGACGCCGCTAGCTAGGCGCGGGTGGCAGGTCGGCATTGGCAGCACGAAAAGCGTCGAGACAATCTCGAAAGCCCTTTCACTTTTCACTTGCCGGATGACTGAACAGATGTTTAGCTAATGGGCATGTTCTCCGTCGAGGAATTGGGTCAGGAGATAGCGGTTCTGGCGGTGCACATCGACGCGGCCACGCACCGGCTGCTCGAATGCGTCCGCCACTTCGATGAAGCGTGTGGCTGGTACCAGGAGGGGGCGCAGTCGTGCGCTCACTGGCTGGCGTGGCGGGTGGGTTGGGATCCCGCGACCGCGCGCGAGAAGGTGCGCGTGGCGCGGGCGCTGGGCAAGCTGCCCACGATCGACCAGCCCAGGCCATCGGCCAGGAGAAGCGGATGCGGGAGTCGCTGGGGAGGGCGAGTGAGAATCCAGCGCTGAAGGGCCCGATCTCTCTTGCACGAGCGACTCACGCGAGTCGGGCGAAAGTTGCCAAGGAAGATCTTGATCTCGCACCAAACGAGGATCGGGACTCGTTTTACGAGTCCCTTGGTCGTCGGATCCGCCAGCTCCACGCGCTGCCAGAAGAAGACGCTCGGCGGCTTTGTCTCCAGCTTGTGGAGAATTGTCTCCGTCTTGGCCCTCATGCCGCTGACGCGGCTTTGCTAGTTGCAGCGGCTAACCTAGGCCTTCACGCTGATGTTCGAAGGTGCGGACTCGACAACTACACCGCCCGCGTTCGCGAGGACCGAGGCAACCGACTCTTGCTACTCCCCATCCTCGACCTCTTCGCGGTTGATAGTCAGGATCCCAAGTAGTGGGAACCGTCGAATACCAGAATACCAGAACTACGGTCCAGGGAGGCACGCTGGCGCTTCCGCCGCAATCTCCTGCGATCTTCCGGACATACGGAGTGAGCACAGACGGATCCCTATCCGCCAGCAGGCGGACAGGCTCGCAGAAGAAGATCGGAGCATCGGGGTCTTGAGGTCAATGGGGACTTGCGTTGGATCCCCGCCGGTGCGATCCCACTCACGCCGAGCGCGGCCTCTGTCTAGATCCGGTGCTCCGGCCTTACGATCTTCCTTGCGCCGCCGTGCCAGGCTTTGCTCCAGTCTTTCGGCGGGTGAATCTTTTCCAGGCGATCGAGCTGGCCAATTGACTGTAGGCGCTTGAAGATTAGCTGCCAGGCGCAGGGCTTGTCGGCCGATACTTCGCAACGATCGCTGGTCGAGCCGCCGCACGGGCCGTTGAGCATGTGCTTNNGCCGAACTCGGCCAGCATGCACTCACCGCAGCCTATGCACTTTTCCGTCCAGGTCGCCTGTTCTTCCAGGATGCCGAGAAACTGGGTGTTGAGCGCGGGGTAAACGGGCTTGCCGGGAAAGCGCTCGNNCTCGGCCAGGGCTTGCACGCCGGCCGCGCAGGCGAACGAAACGACCGCCTGGTTGCGCTCCACCGCCGGCGCCAGGTCCTTGATGAACTCGTTGTCGCACTGGCGTTCGATGGTGACCTGCTCGATCTGTACCGGCTGCTTCGCCAGCTTGCGCGCCATGCGCACGCCGTAGCCGGCGATGCCCACTTCGCGCTCGCCCCCGGCCAGACACACGGTCACGCAGGTGCCGCAGCCAACGAAAAGGATTTTCTGATGGCGGTCAGTGAGTTGCTTGAGCTCGGTGACGGATTTTGGACTGGCAACGATCATGGAACTCCACGCTTTCTACGCTGGGGCGTCGTGCGCCCGCAAAGGGTTGGGGCCAAGACCCTCAATCGTCTGGACAATTTCGTTGACCCGCTGGACAAAAGTCGGCGCCATGGCGGCGGAAAGGTTCACCATGCGCAGTCGCTCGCGCCCCACGCCGATCTCGTCGAGCATGTCGCGCAACTGTTCGGTGCGGCGCTTGGCGCGCAGGTTGCCCTCGATGAAGTGGCAGCCGCCTTCCAAGCAGCCCGCCACCAGCACGCCGTCGATACCTTTTTCGAACGAGGCCAGGATGTGCTCGCGCTCGATCTTGCCGGTGCAGGGCACGTGAATCACCCGCACGTTGGGTGGGTACTGCATGCGCCGAGCGCCCGCCAGGTCAGCCGCCGCGTACGCGCAGTAGTTGCAGCAGAAGACAATAATCTCCGGTTTCCATTTGCCGGCGGTTTGGGGAGCGGCCGCACTGGCTTGCACCTGGCTCATTGTGCACCTCCCCCGACCGAGAGCAGCTCGTCGAGCATGGCCGTCATCTGCCCGTCCTCTTGGTGTTGCAGGGTGATGGTGTGCGCCGGACATTCCGCCGCGCACGAGCCGCAGCCCATGCAGGTAGCGCCCTGGATTTCCGCCTTCTTGAGATCGTTGATCATGGGCGCCCCGTACGGGCACACCTTCACGCAGGTGGCGCAGGCGACACAGCCTTCGGGATCGACCTTGGCCACCTGTCCCGCGATGTCGAGCTTGGCGCGCGAGAGAATGGTCGCGGCTCGCCCGGCCACCGCCTTGGCATGCGCGATGGTCTCGTCAATGAAGCGCGGTGAGTGGGCCAGACCCGCCAAATACTCGCCCTCGTTGGCCAGATCCACCGGACGTAGCTTGGGATGCGCCTCAAGGAAAAAGCCGTCCGCGGTCAGCGTGGTGCGCATTAGGCCCGAGAACACCGGGTTGTCCGCGCCCGGCGCAATGCCGGTCGACAGCACCAGCCAGTCAGGCTTGAGGTTGAGCTCTCGCCCGGTGCCGGCGTCGGTCACCTTGACCTGCAGCCCACCGGCGTCGCTGACCTGCGGCTCCTGGCCTTCGGCAAAACGCACGAAGAGCACCCCGGCCTGGCGCGCCTTCTGGTAGTAGACCTCGCGGAAACCGTAGGTGCGAATGTCGCGGTAGAGCACCACCACCCGCGCGCCTGGTTTCTGTCGCTTCAATTCCAGTGCGTTCTTCACCGCCTCGGAGCAACACACGCGGCTGCAATAGGGATTCTTCTCGTTGCGGCTGTCCACGCACTGGATCATCACCACCTGCGGCTCGGCCGCCTGGGGCAGGCTGCCCTGGGCCAGCTTGTCTTCCAGTTGGCGCTGGGTGAGCACCGCCGGGTTCTTGCCATAAAGGTAGGACTCGGTGGCGCGCTCGCTGCCGCCGGTGGCGAGCACCACCACACCATGATCCAGTGTCTTCTGACTGCCCGCCGCTTCGATGACGGTGTGGAACTTGCCCACGTGGCCGGCGAACTGCACGACTTTGGTTTGGCGGTGCACGGTGATCTTGGCATGCCCCTCGACCCGACGGACAAGACCGGTCAAGAGGCCGGCCACGTCCGAACCCTCGAGGGTGTAGCGGATCTTGCGCAATTGGCCGCCCAGCTCCGCCTCTTTTTCAATCAGGTGAACCGCGAAACCCTGGTCCGCCAGGCCCAGCGCCGCGGTCATGCCCGCCAGTCCCCCGCCCAGCACCAGGGCCGCCTGGGTGACCGCCTGCTGTCCGGTTTCCAGCGCTTTCAAATTGCGAGCGCGGCCCACCGCCATGCGCATGAGATCGATCGCTTTTTCGGTTGCCGCCACCGGATCGTCGCGATGGACCCACGAGCACTGATCGCGGATGTTGGTCATCGCGAATAGATAGGGATTCAGCGCCGAGTCGCGCAGGGTTTCCTGGAAAAGGATCTCGTGCGTGCGCGGCGAGCAAGATGCCACCACCAGCCGGTTCAACCGGTGCTCGCGGATCATGTCCTTGATGTGCTGCTGGTTGGTATCCGAGCAGGTGTACAGGCTCGCCTCGGCGTGCGCGACGTTGGGCATCTTGCCCGCGCGCTCGGCCACCTGATTGACGTCCACCACCGAGGCGATGTTGTGGCCGCAGTGGCAGATAAAGACGCCCACCCGCGCCTTCTCGTCGGTCACGTCGCGTTCCCAGGGGTACTCTTGCCGCTGGATCATGGTTCCGCGCACCGCCGCCAGGCTTTCCATGGCCAAGGCCGCGGCACCGGTGGCTTGCGCCACCGACTCGGGAATGTCCTTGGGCTCCTGGAAAGCGCCGGCCACGAAGATGCCAGGCCGCGATGACGTCACTGGGGTCATGCGATCCGTGCGGCAGAAGCCGAACTGGTCGAGCTCCAGCCCGAGGCGCTGGGCCAATTCCTTGACCCCGGCGTTGGGCCGCAGACCGGCCGACAGAACCACCAGATCGAACTCGGGCTTCTGCTCCTCGCCGTTGTCGTCGAAATAGCGGACGCGCAGATTCTTGCTGTCAGGCATCTCGACCAGGCGCGAGGGTATGGCGCGGATGAATTTCACTTTCTGCTCGTCGCGCGCTCGGTTCACGTATTGATCGAATTCCTTGCCGAACGCGCGCACGTCCATGCAGAACACGGACACGTCGAGTCCAGGCACGTGCTCGATGGCCACCATGGCTTCCTTGGCTGCGGCCATGCAACAGATCGACGAGCAGTAGCCGTTGCCGCGTGCGGTGTCGCGCGAGCCCACGCACTGAATGAAGGCAATGCGCTTGGGGTGCTTGCCGTCAGAGGGCCGCAGCACGTCGCCGCTGGTTGGTCCGGCAGCGCTGAGCAGGCGCTCGAACTGCACGTTGGACATGACGTTGCTGTATCGCCCGTGGCCGAACTCGCCGCGCAGGGCGGGATCGAATTCTTCGAAGCCAGGGGTGAGCAGGATGGCGCCCACATTCAGCGTTTCCGTGACCGGCGCCATGTCATGCACGATCGCGCCGGCCGAGCAGGCCTTCACGCATTGGCCACATTCGCTGCATAGCCCGCACGCCAGGCAGCGCTTGGCCTCGGCCACGGCGTCTTCGTAGGAGTAACCGACATCGATCTCGCCAAAGCCGCGCACGCGCTCGTGCGCATCCGCCTGCTTCATCTTGTGTCGCTCGACCGGCGGCGCGTCGGTCTCCGGGGTAGGCGCTAGCTCTTCGGTCTTGGCTTCGGCGGTGGCGCCTTTTTCCGCCAAGGTCCCGCGCAGAAAACTGTCGATCGCAATGCCCGCGCGGTGGCCTTGCGCCATGGCGTCGACCAACGAGGCCGGGCCCAGCACCGCGTCCCCGCCGGCGAAGACGCCGGGAACATTGGTGGCCAGGGTCTCGCGGTCAGAAACAATCCGCCCCCCCGGGCCTGCCGCCAGCGGAGCCAGCGCCTCGATGCCCTGGCCGATGGTCACGATCACCGTGTCGGCGTCCAGGTTGGTCACCTGCGCGTCGTCAAACTCGGGGGCAAAGCGACGCTTGTCGTCGAACACGCGCGTGCAGGCGCGGAAGGACACCCCCGAGACTTTCCCATTCTGGGCGAGAATCTTGGTGGGACCGAGGCTGGGGTGGAAGACCACGCCTTCCTCCAACGCCTCGCCCGCTTCCCAAGAATGGGCGGGCATCTCCTCGCGCTTTTCCAGGCAGGCCAGATCGACGTTGGTGACACCGGGCAACCGGCGGGCGCAGCGGGCGGCGTCCATGGCCACGTCGCCACCGCCGATGACCAGCACCTTGGGTCCAATCGCCGGCTTCCGGCCCGCGTTCACTTCGCGCAGGAAGGTCAAGCCGGGCCACACCTCCTTGGCATCCTCGCCCGGGACGCCGAGTCTTCGGCTCACCCAGGCGCCGGTCGCCACAAAGACAGCGTCGAACTCGCCCAGCGCAATAGTACCCGGAACCGGTGGGCCGACTGGCTTGCCGTCGCTCGCGCGCGCCTTCAACAGCCGGGTCGGATCTGCGACGCGGGTGCTGGTCCTGGCCTGGATGCCCATGTCGAGCAGGTACTGGATCTCGTGGTCGAGCACATCGCCGGGCAGGCGGTAACGGGGGATGCCGTAGCGGAGCATGCCGCCGAGGAGTGGCATGGCGTCGAAGATGGTCACCCCGTAGCCCTTGCTGCGCAGGTCGGTCGCGGCGGTGAGGCCGGCCGGGCCGCCGCCCACCACTGCGACGCGTTCCTTCTGCTGAACCTGGGGAACCGGCGCAACGTCCTTCACCTCGTTCCGGTGGGAATAGACGTAGTCGGCCGCGAAGCGCTTCAAATCGCGCGCCGCCACCGGCTCATCGATGTCGTTGCGGTTGCACTTGCTCTCGCAGGGATGCTGGCACACCCGGCCGCACACCGCGGGCAAGGGACAGCGCTCGCGAACCACGTCGTAGGCTTCCTTGATCTTGCCCGCGGCGATGAGCGCGACGTAGCCCTGCACGTTCACGCCGGCGGGACATGAGGCTTTGCACGGGGCGCGCCCCGCGGCCTTGGAGATGCCGTAGACGTTGGGGATGGCTTGCGGATAGGGACGGAAGATCGCCTTGCGGGTGCCCAAGTCGCGATCGAACTCGCTGGACAGGGACACCGGACAGGCGAGCGAGCACTCGCCGCAGGCATTGCACTTCTTGGGGTCCACGTAGCGCGGCCGCTTGCGGATCTCGACCTGGAAGCGGCCCGGCTCGCCGCTGACCTTCTGGATGTCGGCCAGGGTGATGATCTCGACGTTCTTGTTGCGCGCGCACTCGACCAGCTTGGGCGACAGGGTGCACATGGCGCAGTCGCCGGTGGGGAAGGTCTTGTCGAGCTGGGCCATCCGGCCGCCGATGGCGGGCGACGACTCGAGCAGGTACACCTTGAACCCCGAGTTGGCCAAATCGAGTGAGGCCTGTATGCCGGCGATGCCTGCGCCGCCCACCAATACCGCGCCGACCGGCTCGGCGGATTTTCCGTTGTTTGGCTTGAGCTCGTTCATAGTCGTGCCCTAGGCGGGAATGCCTCGGTCAGCCAGCAGTTTGCTCGGGCTGACCACCAGGCTGCGCAGCCCGAGCTTCTTGCGGGGGATCCCGAAGGCCAGGCCGAGAAGTTGAGTGAAGTAGAAAACCGGCAGGCCAAAGTGTTCGCCCGCCTCTTTTTCCGTGTCTTTCTGGCGCAGATCCAGGTTGAGCTGGCACAGAGGACAGGCGGTGGCGATGCAGTCCGCGCCCGCAGCCTTGGCCATGACCAGGATTTCGCGCGTCAGTCGTCGCACCACGCTGGCATCAGTGATCGAATAGCCGGCGCCGCAGCACTCGGTCTTGTGCGGCCAGGTCACGACGGTGGCGCCCGCCGCCTGCAGGACCTTGTCCATCAGCGTCGGGTTCTCGGGATCGTCGAACTTGGTCACCTCCGGTGGACGCGCCAGCAGGCAGCCGTAGTAGGGCACCACCTTGAGCCCGCGCAACGGATGCTGCACGTGCTCCGCGATCTTCGCCATGCCCACATCGCGCGCCAAGATCTCCAGCAAATGCAGCACCTGGGTCTGGCCGTCGTAGTCTGCCCCCAGGACGGCGGCCACCTGCTTGCGCGCTTCCGTGTCGCGGGCAATGTGGTGATTGGCGGTCTTCAGCCGGTTGTAGCAGGCGGCGCACCCCACCGCGACGGTTGCGCCCGCGGCCGCGAGAAGATTCTTGGCCGGCAGGGCCAAGGCGAGCAACGGATCCGACTGGTGGGCGGCGGTGGAGCCGCAGCAGGTCCAGCCCGGGACTTCCGGCATCTGCAAGCCCAGGGTTTGGCTTACGGCCAGGGTTGAGGACTGATAGTCGTGGGCGGTCCCTTCCATGGAACAACCCGGGAAGAAAGCGTAGCTCACGAGTGGCCTCCGTCCATGTCACGCACGCGGCGGAAGAGCGCCTCGCGTTCCTTGCGCCCCTTCACCTTGGCCGACCATAGCGGCATCTTGCCCTTCCACAACATCATGGGCAGCTTGCCCATATCGGAAAAGAGCTGCATGGTGCGCAGTTTAAACGAGGCCATGAGCCCGGCCTCGAACATGCGGCCGCGCTTCTTCACCGTGCGCAGGAAGATGTCGTTGAAGGCTGGCACGGTGGTCTTGCGGTTTACCTGGCTCGCGCGCCGACTCATGCGGCGAAGCGCATCGTTGAGCGAAGCGATATCCACCTGCTGCGGACAGCGGGTGACGCAAGTCTGGCACGAGGTGCATTCCCAGATCATGCGACTGCCGAGCAGCTCGTCTTGCAGGCCAAATTGCGCCAGCCGCACCAGTTCGTGCGGCTTTATGTCCGCCCAACCAGCGACCGGGCAGCCCGACGTACACTTCTTGCATTGCAGGCAGGCCGACAGGTTCCCCTGGCTTTGCTTCTCGACTTCGGCAAGGAAGCCGCCGCTGGGAAGGGCCGTGGCGGAAGATGCGTTCATTTCTTCTTCTCCGTCGCAGACGCGAGCACCGCCAGCGACACCGCGCTGACCTTGCGATAGACGTCAACCGGCTGCAGCCGTTTGCCGTTCACCGTAAGAAGGTCGTCAACGCTGATGCCAAACAAGCGCTCGTTCTCTTCCAGATAGGGCCGCATCACCCGCCAGTCAGCGTCGGTTACCGGGCCGAACACGCCGCCGTTGAGTTGCTGCTCCACAACTTTCTTGTGCGGGTCGCGGATGTAGATGGCGCCGCCTGAGGCCAGAGAAAAGAGGTTGCTGCCCGGGTAGGGCACCGCTTGCTCGACCAGCTTGCCGCGGCGGTCGAACTCCATGCCGTTCACGATGACGAAGCCGCCGCCGTTGAGCGGATCGCCGGCCATGAACGACTCGGCGAGAAAGTCGAGACAGGTGCCGTTGATGACCACGCGCGGTCGTCCCACGGCATTGATGAGAGGCCGGCCGGCGCCGTTGCCCATGATGTACATCTCGCCGCCCTTGGCGCCGTACATGAAGGTCTGGCCCACATCGCCGAAAATCACCAGCTTGCCTCGCTTGGCGATCTGGCAAACCTGATCCTGCGCGTTGCCGTGCACGCGGATCTCCTCGCCATCCATGCCGCTGGCCAAGTAGTCCCCGCTGGAACCGTAGGTGTCGATGCGCACGCCGTCGGTGCCGGGGCCCAGGCCCACGCCGGTGAAGCGCTGGCCGCGCAGGCGGTACACGATGAAGCGCCGCCAGCCGGCCCGGAAAGCCTGGCGCAGATACACGGCATCGCAGTCGTCACCCTCGGGCGGGAACTTCTCCGCGTCGATGACCAGGACTTCCTCGCCCGGCTGCGGTGCTGCGATCTTCTTGCGGCTCGACCAGTTCAGACGGCGAAAGCTGCCCTCGCCCGGTTCGCCCAGAAGTGGACTGGCGTCGAACAGCCGCATCAGCGTCTCTTCCAGCACGGGCAGCACGGTGCTGCGCCGCTTGTCGCCGGTGTCGAAGCGCCGATCGTAGAGCAAGGTCAAAGCCTCGATGGCGGTGGCCTTGCTGCGGCCGTTGTCGCAGGACTCGACGATGCGATCACACAGGTCGCGCAGGCCACTCGGCGGCCAGCCCGGCAGATTCTGCACCACGTGGGTGAAGAGATCCTGGGCCCGACCCTGCTTGAGCGCCTCCAGCACCGCCTTGCGCATACCGGCCGCGACGATCTCGATGGGCGTTTCCCGTTTGACCTGATCGCAGCGCACGCTGCCCACGTCCAGCTTGACCTGACGGCCAAACTTGTCGGCGCAGTGGAGCCTCTTCTTGCCGTTGTCGTCGTTGATGGTGAAGACAAAGGACCCGCCGTCGGTGCTGCTGCCACCGCGCGCGTTCCAGTACTTGTCAGCCACCGGACAGAAGCGCGGATCCTCGCGCGCCAGGCTGCGCAGGGTGGCGTCGATAGCCTGCTTCTCCGAACAAATGAGGCCGATCTGTACCTCGCCGCTGTCGGCTAGGGCGAACACTTGCGGCCGCAACATCGCCGTGTCGGTGATGCCGAGAAGCTGCATGCGCTTCTGGTCGGGATGGTTGCGCGCGATGATGAAGAACCAGGGACCATCGGGCGAGGCGTGAATGTGGGTCGCCTGGATTTGCCGATAGATCCTCTGCTTTTCCGGCGAAAGCTGGTCGAAATCCAGCTCGGCCGTCGGGGCCAGCGCTTCGATGATGTACTCCAGTGGGTACTTGTAGACCCGGTCCCACAGGTCGAAAAGCTGCACCGACACTTCCGTGTCGGTGAGGAACTGCTGCTTGATGTTGCGCTGGCGCAGGTACTCGCACACCGAATGGTAGTTGGCGAAGTCGCCGTTGTGCACCAGGGCCTCGTTCAGCCCCACGAACGGGTGCGCGCCACCCGGGTGCCACACTCGGCCTTTTGTCGGGTAGCGCTGGTGCGCAATCCAAACGTGGGCACGGAAATCCTGCAGCTTGTAGTACTCCACGTTCTGCTCGGCGTAGCCCACGATCTTGAAGACCAGCTGATCGCGACCGTGCGACAGCACGAAGGCGCGCTTTTCACCCAGCGAGGCGTAGAAGGCGTCGTTGAGGCGATAGGAATTGCGCCACACGAACTCGTCTTCCAACTCGCGCGGCGCCAGCGCCTGCAGTCCGGTGGATTCGGCAAAAGCCTTGAGCACCGCCGGCTTGACCCGCACCACGTAGCGATGTACGTCGGGCGGCCGTACCGTAAGGCCGGAAATGTCGCGGTGATCGTCTATGTGCTCCTGCCGGGTGGACAGCGCCACATCGAAGTTGGGCAGAATGAACTGCTTCTCCAACTCGGGGTGCACCGTCGGGTCGAGCAGCGCGAGTTGGACGAGGTAGTGCGAATCCAAGACCTCGCGCGAGACACCGATCTGCTCCGGCTCAAGGCCGGTGGCTGCGATGCCGCCGCCCTTGCCGTTGCCGCGGTTCTGCATCTGGATGGACGGCTCGTAGATGAACTTGCCGCGCACCGGGATGGTGCAGGCAAAGCCAGTGACGCCGCAGCCGCCTTCCTCGGCGCGCTCGCCCTCCACCGGCTCGCCGTCGCGATAGACCTGGCTGCGCGTAGCCAGCAGACGATCAGCTTGGTCGCTCATAGCGCGGCCTCCGCCTGGGTGTAGGTCAGAAGGTCGCTGCGGCCGCGCAGAGCCTGCACGCTGGGCACGCCCAGAGCAACCATGATCTCGACCATGCGTTCGCGCCAGGCGTGCATCAGATTGATCAACCGCTGCGTGGCCCAGTCCAGGCTCATCAACATCATTAGTTCGGGATCCGTGCTGGCGATGCCGCGCGGACAGCCGCGGCCGCTCTCGCAGCAGGCGCAGCGCACGCAACCCAAGGCAACCATGTCGGCGGTGCCGATGACCACCCCATCGGCGCCCAGCGCGACCGCTTTCATCACGTCGTCGGCGGTGCGCAACCCCCCGCTGACGATCAAGGTGACCGAGTCACGGATGCCTTCGGCCACCAGGAACTTGTGCACCTTCGCGATGGCGTACTCGATGGGCATTGCGATGTTCTTCTTCGCGATGTCGGGTGCCGCGCCGGTGCCGCCGTAGCTGCCATCCAGGTGAATGATGTGCGCGCCGGCGTAGTAGCTGCCCACCGCCACCATGTCCACGTCGGTGGGGGTGGACACCTTGACCGAGACCAGCGCGCGCGAATTCACCTCTTTGATCCAGTCGAGGTGCTTCTTGTGGTCTTCCACGCTGTACACGCTGTGGAACGGAAAGGGCGAGAAGAGCGCATTGCCGGCGATGGCCTCGCGCATGCGCGCCACCGCGGGCGTGTTCTTGTCGCCGAGTAGATGGCCGCCCAGGCCGGGCTTGGCNNTTGGCGCCCTGGGCATACTTGAACTCGACGATGCGCACGCGCTGGATGGTGTCCTCGCGCACGCCGAACAGACCGGTGGCCACCTGGGTGATGACGTGCTCGTCGTAGGGCTTGAGGCGATCGGGATAGCCGCCCTCGCCGGTGCAGGTGAACGTGTTCCATGCGGTGGCCGAGCGCGCCTTGGCCAAGATGGTGTGAATGCTCACCGAACCGAACGACATCCCGCCGCCGTAGACCGGAATATCGATGTTGACCTGCGGTCGGCCATCGTTGCGGCGGTTGAGCGCCAGCGTGGTGTCGACCTTGGCCGCGTCCACCTTGCTCGGCGTCGCGGGAAAGTTGAAATCCATGCGATCGAAGCCGCCGCCCGAGGCGCCGTGCCGGTACTCCAGCCCCGAGCTGGGCAGGTGGCCGGTGGCCGCCATGTGCCAGGTGGAAAGAATCAGATCCGCGGTCCAGCGCGGATCGCCCATGGCATCCACACTGGGGTTGCGCATCAGCGTGAGCGCCTTCTGCTTGCACTTGGCCACGCAGAAGTGGTCGGTCTTGGCGCAATCGGGGCCGATGCACAGGTGATCAAGTGGTCGCAGCGTGAAGGTGTAGCCGTCGGGCTTCACGTGCACGCCCTGCGGGCACAGCTTCGCGCATTCACCGCAGGCCACGCAGTCGGCCGAGCGATTGATCTTGTACTTGCCCAGGGCATTGCGGTAGCGGTCGGGTGCGGGTCGCGCCTCCCGGCTGACCACTACCTCCGAATCGGCGTCGGCAGAGACTGGCTGTGCCGGGACGGCCGCGGGCTGGGCTGAGGAATTAGCGAGAGAGAAGGTCACCGAATGCCTCCCGTTCGACGTCTTCTTTGAAAATCGCGCGCCCCACCTCGCCCCGCAAACGCCGCACCTCGCGGATACCCATGGCGCCCAACACCTCGAGAAGCTGCGAATGCCAGGCCGCCATGAGATTCACCATGCGCTGGACCGCGTAGGCGCTCTCCAGCGTGGGAGCCGCGGCCGGACAATGATCCTGGTGGTCCGCGCCCTGCACCCCGCGACACACGCGGCAGCCGAGCGACACCAGCAGGGCGGTGTCCACGCCCACCAGATCGGCGCCGCAGATGATGGCCTTGGCCATGTGTTCGGGCAGGGCGATGCCGCCCGCAACAATCAACGTGATCTCGTCGCGCACGCCCGCCTTGACCAGGCGGCCGTGGATCTCGCGCATGACGTCCTTGACGTGCCGAGGCTGGTCCACCCCCACCTCGCAACCGTGCAGGTCGCCGCACAGGTGGAAGACCTTCGCGCCCGCTTGCTGAAGTTGCAGGATGCGGTCGGCCGCCGCCCCTTGCAGTGGCAGGCGGACCGCGATGACCAGCTTGGGATTGATCGCCTTGGCCTTGGCCGCCAAGGCCGCCACCTCGGGGCCATCCAAGAACTCGACCATCCGCACTTGCGGCAACAGCGTCTGCACACTGGCCAAACCCTCGCTGCCGACCAGGGGAACCCAAAACGGCATCTCTGCGGCCGGCGCTCCCGCCACCTCGGCGGCGCTAGCCACCGCCAGGGTCTTCAGCTTCGCCGCTGTGGTCAGACGAGCCCGCGCGAAATTCTGCCCGCCCACTTGCCAGGCCGGAATGTCCAGGATGAGCGGGAGAGGCAGGTCAATCAGGTTGGCCGGTTCGCCCAGTAGCTTGCCGTCACTGGAAAACGCCAGCCGCATCGGCTTGGGCCCGATGTCCACGCTGGTGCTGATGTATTCCCGACCGTGGATCCCGTCACGAGTGGGCCGAACGATCTCGGACATGTCGGTCCAGATCGAATCGAAGCCAAAACCGTGGAAACGGCCCCGGTAGCCAGCACCCGAAACCGGAACCCGACCCGTATCAGACTGGTTCCAGGTGGTGGCCATGATGTCGGGCTTCCAGTAGTCGTCGCCCATGGCCAGATACTCGGGGTTGATCGAGATGGCCAGGATTCCCTTGGTACAGCCCTGCACGCACGATAGACAGGCGCGACACTCGTAGAGTGGAACGATCGAGGTCTGCGGGTCGCGATTGTGGGCCGCTTCCTTGCGGTAGGCGTCGAACACGCAGCGGGGCTTCACGCAGTTGCTGCAACGAGCGCAATCCTCGCGCCAGTCCACGCTGCCGTACTTGCCGACGTGGCGAAAGCGCCCCGGCGTTGGCACTGGCTTGATATGGTATTTCTCAGACATCGCGTGCTCTACGCCAGGCGGGCTGCATTGATCACCGCCGCGGCCAGCGGTTCACAACCTGCGCTGTGGATGTGGATGCCGCGCACCCCGGCCATGGCCTTGACCTTGCTTGCGATCTCGGCCGCGATGGCAACGCCGGCCTGGGCCGCGTCGCCGCTGCGCAAACGCTTGATGATGTCGTCGCTGATGGGGCTGCCCGGCCGGGTGCGCAGCTCCTCGGCTTGTGCGACGCTGGTTAGCGGCTGCACGCTGGCAATGATGGCGGCCCGCTTGTCCAAGCCCGCGCCCCGCACCGCCTTGCACCATTCCTCAAATCCGGCAAGATCGAAAATCGGATCGGTCAGCAGGATCTGCGCACCTGCCGCGATCTTCTTCCTGGTTTGCGCCAGGGCCAATTCGATCGGTCGCAGGTACGGATGCGCGGCCACCGCCACGGTCAGGGCAGGAGCCGTCGCCAGCTTGACCCCACTGAAATCCAGCCCGGCACTCGCCATCTTGGCCAGGGCCTGGGTCAACTGTGCGGAATCCATGTCGTAGCCGCCCGCCGCCTGCGGAAAACCTCCCAACGCTTGGTGCATGCCTGACATGCAAAAGAACGTCTTCACCCCCAGCGCCGAAGCGCCCAGTACGTCGGCCTCCAACGCGACACGGTTGCGATCGCGCGTGCACAGGCTGAGCACCGGCTCGACCTTCTCCGCGGCCAGCAGCACGGCACAGGCCAAGGCAGATCCGTGCGCCTGTTCGGCGTGGTCGCCGACCACGACACCGTCGAGCGACGAGGGGAAACAGGCCGCCAGCTTCTTCACCGCCGCCGGATCAGTTCCATGTGGGGGCATACAGGCTGCGGTGACGACCGCTTTTCCGCTGCCCAGTTTCTCGGACAACTTGCTAATCGCTGTCATCTTCATCTTCCAGTTGGTGCGGGACATCCTCTGACAGTCCCGTGGTGCGCAGCGGGCTCGGCGCCAGGGCAGCCACGGCAGCGACGAACTGATCGCGCACTGCCGCCACCTTCTGCCCAAGCGGCTGAATCGGGGTGGCTGGGACGGTCGCGCCGACGCCGATGGCCATATCCTCGACCGCCGAGCCGGGCAGGTGGAATAGCATCAATCTCTCTTTGCCCAAGCCGACTTCCCCGAGTATCGCGGAAACCGCCTCAATCCGCCGACGGCAACGCTTGTTCCCTTCGTGATGGTGGCAGTTGCCTTCCTCGCAAGCCACGACTGCAACTGCATCCGCGCCGCCTTCAAATGCCTTGAGGAAGTGCTCCGGTTGCAGCCGACCCGCACAAGGCACCACCACTTCCTGCACCGGGAACGGCCAGCCAAAGTTCGGCGTCTCGGGCCGAAAGCGCTTGCCCGAAGTGGGCATGCGACCAGGCCGCGCGCTGTTCTCACACACGAAAACCACGATGACGGAAGCAGCGGCCTTGGTCTGGCCCGCGGCCGGCTGCACGGTTGCCATTTCAGCCACGAAAGTCTCCTCCTTGCCTGGTTCGCTCATCCGAGCAAGTGGGGCGCGGCACCGGACCGGTGACTGTCGTAGGTACGGAGCACCAGCCGAGCCCGCCGGTCGTGATGTTCTTCCAGGTCGAGTGCGCCTTCATTGCAGCAGCGCCGTTGCGAGTGACGGGCAAAGTAGACGAAACCAGCATCGCGTGTCCACACAGTGTGAGTGCCTCTTTTGCTTTTTCGAGTGACTTCGGCAGCGCCACCCGAGTAAATCGGTAGGATTTACTGCCAATTCACTTTCCGTTTACTCTATGGAAACAATTGCACCCGCAGTGACGTCGTTTGGCCGGTTGACGCAGCATGCGTTCACGCGCCGGAAACAGTACGTATACGTACCGGACATCTTTTCCGCGTCAATCCGGACGCTCAACCAACGACGGATTTGCAAGAGGCGGTGCTAGCAACGACCGCGGGTGCGTATCGTCTGGGCAAGACTGCGGAGACGCATGGCTTCGGAGGGCACGGCCTTTTCACCTCGCTCGACCGCCTGCAGGGCTTCATCGTGGCGACCCGCTTCCAGCAGGGCCACGGCCAAGTCCCAGTACGAGTCCACCCATTCCGGTGCGAGCGTGATGGCGCGTTCAAGGCTTTGCACGCCCTCATCCACGCGTCCCTGCCGCGCCAGCGCCAGGCCGAGCCCTTTGCAGGCGTAGGCGTGGTCGGGCTTGACCGCGAGCGCCCTCCGGCAATACCCCTCCGTAGCGACGTAGTCGCCGAGGAAGAAGCAGGCGAAGCCACCAAGATCGAGCAGGGTCAGATTCTCGGGCGCCAGGGCCAGCCCCGCGATGATTCTTTCCCGCGCGTCGCCCAGGGTGTGCGCGTTGATCGCGGCGCGGGCCTGCTCGATGATGGCGTCCAGTGGGGGTGGGGGTGCGGCGCCGCCTCTCTCGGGTCCGCCGCCGGCGGACTCGTTGCTGGTCACGGTCGGCCCCCGGCGACCGATGCCACACCCGCGCTGAGGCCGTCGAAGTAGCGGACTTCCTCGTCGGTAGGCTCCTCGTCGAGCAGATCGAAGCGCCGGTGCTTGACGACCTGGAAATAGAAGCAGGTCTCGTTCCCGGTTCCGCCCTGAGCATAGGTGGCCCAGGAACAGCCGCCGCGGCACACATCACGAAAGCGACAGACGCGGCAGAACCCGCCGAGTTGTTCCTCCTTGAAAAGTCGGTTGTACGTGAAGGCGTCGGCGCGGTTCCAGATGTCGCGCAGGCTCTTCTGCCGCACGTTGCCCTCGACGAAGCGGGCTTCGCCATGCATCGACGAGGGCAGCGAGAGACAACCCTTCACGTTCCCGCCGCTCTCGATACCGATCACCTGGCAGCCGGCACGGCAGCCCAACCAAAACGGCAGCGCGGTTTCCGCATCACGTAGGTCCGGCTCCGGCTTGCCGAAGTAGCCGATGTCGTCGCTGGGATAGATCTTGAATTCGGGGCAGTTGATCCGGCACAGCTCCGCGATCTGGGGCACTAGCCATAGCAGATCTTCCGGCGGCGAAACCAAATCACGGTGCGCGCCCATGTTCCCGGTGGCGGTGGCGAACTGCAGTTGCCAGGCGAACACGCGGTGATCCATCAAGAACTGCCGCAACGACTTGAGCAGGCCCTGATTGAGTCGGTTGATGGTGGTGTTGATCGCCACCGGCAGGCCCGCCGCCACGCTGATGTCGATGGCACGCACCACCCGCACGAACGAGCCCGGGGCCCGGAAATCGTCATGCTCTTTCTCGAAGCCATCGATGCTGAAAGCGACGCCGCACAGCCCGGCCTTCTGCGCCTGTTCGATGTGTTTCTCCGACCAGGTGAGGCCGTTCGAAATCAGGTTGACCCGCGCGCCCAGCTCGACCAGCCGCTTGCCCACCTCGTGCCAGCCCGGGTAGAGCGTCGGCTCGCCGCCACTGAGCGTGATGCGCCGGCACCCGAGCGCCACCAGTTCGCCCGCCACGCGCAAGCACTCGTCGAGCGACAGCTCGTCCGTGCGCTTGCTCCCAGCGATGGACCCGCAGTGCTTGCACCGAAGATTGCAGGCCAAGGTCAGTTCCCACACGCAAGCGCGCGGGAAGAACCCGACTCGCCGCAGGACTTCAATCACGAGGGGTATTCTACCTGACTAATTCTTGTCCGGCAGGGGCGCCATGTACGCCGGCACCGGCGCCGCGTACTTCAGGACAGGGCCCGCGTCCTGGTTCGGCACGATCGCCATGTAAAGGGGAACCGCCGTCATTCCGCCTCTCGCCGTCTCTCCACTCGACGCAGTCGTCCCACCACTGGGCATCGGCGCCGCGTACAGTGTGAGGCGCACTCCGCCTGTCGCGGGCACTCCGCCGGACGCAATCATCCCACCACGGGGCATCGGCGCCGAGTAGTCAGTTACCATGCCGCCCATGGAGATTGGCATTCCGCCGGTGGCCGTCACTCCGCCCGTCGCGGGCACTCCGCCGGTACCTATCCGTCCGCCCTCGATCGGAAAGCTCCCCATGTACGCAGGATATATTCCCGTCAAGCCGCCTGCTCCCGTCACTCCGCCCGTCCCGATCGCTCCGCCGGGCGCGGCCGCCCCACCCAGCATCGGCGCCGAGTACTTAGTCAGCATGCCGCCCGTGGCGCTTGGGTAAGTGGTTCCGCCCGTCCCTGTCGCGCCGCCGGACGAGTTCACCCCACCTGTCATCGGTGCCGAGTAGACAGCCACCGCGCCTCCCGTGGCGCTTGGGTGAGTAGTTCCGCCCGTCGCCATTGCTCCGCCTGTCTGCGCTACCCCGCCAGACGCGGTCGCCCCACCTGTCATCGGCGCCATGTAGAGCATCTGCGCCCCGCCAGTCTGCACGATTGACGAGTCAGTCGCGCCGTCCTGGTTGGAGTTCAGCCCTGAATCGCTGCACCCCACCAGCGCAAGCCCAATCCCCATCGAAGCAGGAACCACCACGTACCGAACCGTGTCCCTCAGGAAGATGTGGATGCGCTCGCGAATGTCTTTCTCTTTCATGTTTGGCTCCTTGCGCGCTGCATTTCCAATTGGCTATCTGCGGCTGTGCGTTCTCCAAACAGCAGCAAGTGTCGTGCCACCATCCGGCATCCCCTAGGGCACAGGGAAGTCGCTATTTTAGCATGCCTGCCAGGGCAATTGCGCGTGCTTTCCATGAACCAGATGCCGGTGCAGTCTCAGATTTCTGAGGCCGCGTCCGGACGCCGTTAACGCAGTCAGTCTCCACTCCGCCTATGAACTTGCCGACGTGTACGCGCGCAGGGCCCGTTTCCAAACAAAACGCGCGATGGCCGCAAAAGCGAGCCCGCCGGTCCCGGCCAGCAGTGCATGCGCGGAGGTGAGCTTGCCAAGCAAGGCTTGCGCCGGATAAGTGGTCATGAGCGCCAGGGGAAAGACCACGGTGAAGATCAGGCGCAGTGCCCCCTTGAACACATCGATGGGCCAGCGGCCAGCGTCGAAGATGGAAATGAACAGATAGGAAAGATTGTCGACCTTGACCACGCGAAACGAGACGCTCACCACCAGGATCCACAGTGAGTAGAGAAGAATCAGCGCCACGCCAAAGAGCGCCAAGCCGACCATGAGATCGCCAGCGCGAGGCGCGTGTCCGAGACGATGAAAGGCGTAGACCAGAACCGCGATGCTGCCGAGGAAATCCAGGATGCGCCATGGCTCGAAGCGCGCGGTGGACACCAGGAACTGCGCATCGGCCGGCTTGAGCAGGACGAAGTCCAGCGTCCCCTTGCGCACGCCCTCCACGACGAAGTTGAGGCTGGGGGTCACGCCGCCGTCGAGCACGGACTTCAACACCGAAAACCAGCCCACCACCACCAATGCCTCGGGGAAGCTCCAGCCGGCCACCGACTCTCGGCGCGAATAGACCACCAGCAGGGGAATCAGCGTGATCGCCAGCCAGAACAGAGCGAGCGCGCCCTCCAGGAAGAAATCGAAGCGATACTGAACCGCCAAGGTCAGTGAAGTCCGCATCTGCACGGCGAGCAGGCGAGCGTAGTGGCGCAGCCTTCGCATGACCTAGCCCCCGAAGGCGGCAAAGCGTTTCAGGGCCGCGCGCCACAACGCCAGGGTGACAACCAGCGAGCCCGCGATAAACAGTGCCTGCACGCCCAGGTCGTGCAGGGCGCTGGTGGTACTTTCCAGGCCGATGAGGGTCTCGACCGGAAAGCCAAGAATGTAGCGAAACGGTAGATAGCGTGCCGTGCGCGCCACCCAGGGCGGCAGCAGTTCCAGCGGCACCAGGTAGCCGGACAGGACCGCCTGCGCGCCCAACCACACGTCGAAGATCGAGAGCGCGCTTTCCACATACGCCGCCAGCGTGCCAATGATGGCCATTATGAGGAACAAAAGGATCCACGCCCCGGCAATCGCCGCGACCACGATGGCCAGGCGCGCCGGCTCGTGCAACGGCAGGCGCTCGCCCGCAGTGAAGTAGAGGACGAGCACCAAGGGTGAGACCAAGATCGCCCGCAGGGGCACAGCCGCCAATTGCATCGCGCTGTGCGCCCAAAGCGGATGGATGGGTCGCAGCAGACGGGGCGCCAAGGTCCCATTCCGAATCTCCATGGTCAATTCCCACACCAGCCAAGAGCCCGTGATGATACGCACGAGCAACATTCCCAGGTAGTAGGCCACGAATTCCCGCTGACCAAAGCGACCGACTGGACCAGACTTGGCCACCGCTGTCCATAGCGCCATCATCACCAGAGGCATGTTCATGGTGAGCAGCCAGACCACCAATTCGGCGCGGTAGGCAAACATGTCGGCAAGACCCACCCGCAGCAGCGCCGGATAGGCTCGCAGCACATGCCGCACGGTCCGCAACCCTTCCCCGCGAAGAAGCCGATTCACGCCGACCTCACCCCCCCGTTGGCGGGCTGGCCGCCAAGGAACTCCTGCATGATTTCTTCCAGCGGCGGATCCTCGACGGAGATGTCGGAGATAGGCAGCCGGCCGAGTGCCGCCCGCACCGCCTCGGTTACCTGCGCGGCGGGTACCGCCAGGGTGGCCTGCAGCTCCGAGCGGGCCACGCAGTTGCCCAGCCGATCTAGCTCACCGGGCGCCGGCAGCGAGGAGAAATGCATGGTGATGCGCTTCTCAGGTCGAATGCGGCGGGCCAGCGTGCGCAGATCGCCGTCATAGACCAGGTGGCCCTTGTCGATGACGATGACCCGCGGGCAGAGAGCCGCGACGTCCTCCATGTAGTGGCTGGTGAGCAGAACGGTCGCTCCGGTGGATTCGTTGTAGCGGCGGATGAAATCGCGCACCCGCGCCTGCATCGACACATCCAGGCCGATGGTGGGCTCGTCGAGAAAAAGCACCCGTGGCCGGTGCAAAAGGGCCGCCACCAGCTCGCACTTCATGCGCTCGCCCAGGGACAGCTGTCGTGTCGGCTTGCCGATGAGGGGACCGATCTCGAGCAGATCCACAAGCTCCTTCTGGGTGGCGTCCGCCTCGTCCCGGGGCAAATCGAACAGGGCTCGATTCATGGCGAATGTCTCCGCCGGGGGCAGATCCCAGAGGAGCTGCTGCTTCTGCCCCATCACCAGGGTTATCATGTGCAAGAACTCGGTGCGCCTGTCCTGCGGCACGAAGTCGCCCACCGTCACGCTGCCGCTGGTCGGGTAGAGCAACCCCGAGAGGATCTTGAGCGCCGTGGTCTTGCCCGCGCCGTTGGGCCCCAAGAACCCCACCCGCTCGCCCGGCGCGATGTCGAAACTCACGTCGCAGAGTGCCCGCACCTCCTCGTAGCGACGACGGACGACCGAGCGCAGGGCCTCCAGCAGGCCCGGTGGCCGGCGGTGTACCCGGTAGGTCTTGCAAAGTTTGCGCGCCCGTATCACGGCTTGGCGCCGGCTACCTTACCAGAGCCACGGCGCAAAGCTGCATCCGCGAATCTGGCTTGCCCACGCCGCCGATTCTCGACGCATGATGCCTTTTCCCGACAAGATGAACTGGCGCGCCCCCGCGGACCCACCATCACGTTTTTCCGATCCGCCCAAAGCCCACCAGATGAATGAGCAGCAGGACCAGGTCCCACACATATAGCAAGGCGAGCGCGGCGAACCCACCCTGCAAGAGTCTCGACCACAACTTCGATCGGCCGACGCTGCTCCCCAGTACCTCGACCCCTTCGGCGAGCAGCGCCACGAAGGCAAGCATGCCAGGAAACAAATAGAGCGCCTTCATCGCGGCAAAGTCACGATAGTCGAGGGTGAACTTGACGATGAACAGCACATATCCCACGACTACGATGAGTGGCCAAAGGCTCTCCATATCGACAAGAGCCAACCATCCCTTCCTGCGCCAATCCCGCCACGTCCCTCGCACTCGTCTTGCCAAGCCCCAGAAAAAGCAAAAAGTGGGCAATAGGGCAAAGACAAATATCACGCGCCCGACATTGCGCACGTGAGGATCTCGGGTTAGCCACATCGGTGGGTAGTTGTCGAATTGGACGAAGTGCAGCCGGGCATACAGCTGGGTCCAAACCGAGGTGCGATGCCACGGGAAATTCCCGATGTCGTTCGTGATCATGGGTTCCTTCAGCAGGCCCACAAAGCGAAATGTCAAATACGAGTCGGCGATCGAAACCACGCCGGGCCGCAGAACAAGAGTTGGTTCACGAAGGTGCAGTGGGGCATCCCGTCCCAGTCCCCCGTAGTCGCGATAGCTGGAAAAGTCGTAATCGGAAACGGCGATCGACAGTGCGATGATGCCAAGCACGATCGCAAGTCGGAGGCCGGCGCAGCACCCGCGTCCGAAGACAATGCCGGCTATGGTCTGGGCGATAAACGCCAGCCCAAGCGCGATCCCTATCACCAAGGCAGTCCCCTTGCTGGCAATAGCCAATGCGACCGCAGCTATTGTCTTCAGAAAGGGGCGGAGGGAAGGCCGTCGAAGAAAGCGCCAGAATCCATAGAGAGCGGCCGTCCCAAACAGAATTCCGAACGTGTCGTTTGTCGCTTGGCCATTGATGCCGATGAAACTTGGATTCAAGGCCACCATAGCGAAGACGATGACGCGGGTTCGTGCGGAGAGGACGCTGGCCTGAAGGAATGCCAAGATCAAAGTCAGCGTGGCGGTACCGGCAAGGGCGTTGAGGAATTGAGCTATCTGCACTCGCAAGGTCTGGCCGGGAACTCCCATGATCTTGAGAATGGCCACGCAAACCACGTAGAACAGTTTGGGATGAAAGCACTCCGGACAGTCGGCCCGGGAGAGATGCCGAAACTTCTGCAGCAGGAGTTCAACGACTCGAAGATGGTCGTCGTTTGCCTGGCGGTTGAGGAGGGCAAGCGCCAGTCGAAGAAAGATGGCTACGGTAAAGATAGCAATGAGCAGCAGCGTCTGGCCGCTACGCGCACCAGCTGTCTTTCTGGACCACCAAGCCAATCTTCCGATACCTCAAGCTATGCCGACGCGTCTTGTGCAAAGGCTGCGCCGGGTCGTGCGCAGCCAGCCATGGCGAAAGCGCGCATGTTGGCGCGGCAGTCGACCACGGCCAGGACATCTTGCGGGCTACGACGGACGAGCGAGCGCACCGCCACCCAGTGGCCGGTTGGCCAGCGATGTACCCGGTAGGTTCTGCAGAAGCTACGCGCCTGTATCACGGTGCAAGTAAGGCTACCCTATCAGAGCCACATTCCAAATTCTTCAACCTCCACGTGGCAACATTTCTTCAGGCCCTTGGCTAGTACGCGCAAAATATGGCGTACTCTATCCCATGATGGCCGTCCCAATTCCAGAAAGACCTCGACTGAAGCCGTTTGCGCGCAATCTTTTCGCCGCACTTCCATTCGCGGTAGTCATTGCGCTGGTTGGAGTTCTCACAAATTTCCACACGCCCCTAAACGATTTCTGGGGAAACCAGCACCTCGCGCAGAGACTCGATGCGCGCGACCCGGGTACGTTCTACGACGGCTTCTTCCCCATCGGCTACACGCTACTTCTCCGCGTGCTTTCCCATTTCGGATATCCAGCGTGCTCCGCCCTGGGCATCAACGTGGTACTGACCTGGTTCCTGGCATTCTCGCTGCTAGGTGTGCTGCGGCTTCATGGGCTTGAAATCCTGCCGTCCCTAATAGTCGCTGGTCTCGTGCTGCTCTTTCCCCAAGTCTTTCAGTGTCTGTACACGCCGGGCGCTGATTCGGGCGCCATGGTGTTCTTCACAATCGGCAGCTACGCTCTGTTGGTCGCACTGCTCGCTCCCACGCCACGGGCCTGGTGGTATGCGCTGGCCGGTGGGCTGCTGGGCCTGGCGGCTTTGTGGCGCTACCATGCTCTTCCGGCAGGCATATTCCTCCTGGTCACCGCAGCCCTTGTCTACCGCAAGCGGCTTTCGGGGGTCATGCTCGTGCTGGCATCGGGCGCAGTTGTCTACGGCTGCCAAATTGCTGTGAATTTGCTATCGGGACACTCGCCGTTTGAAACCTACCAGGGGTTCAACATCTACCTGCACGTGCATCACGTGAACTGGTACCACACTGCCGCGATACCTTCTGTGAGCACACCCCTGTCGGTCATTCTCTCCGATCCGTCGGCCTTTCTGTCGTCGTACTTCGCCACATTTGTCAGGATCTTCCCGGCCCTGTCCGCGCCCCTCATCTTGGGTTTCTTTTCCAAGGACCGTACGTTGCGGCGGGCATCACTGTTCTGGCTCGGTTTCGCTTTCTTGTACAGTGCTCTTATGGCCACGGCCGATAGCGGCAGGGCGGTGCTCCTCGCTTTGCCGGTATCCCTTTCCTTTCTGGCGGTCTCAGGCCACGCCCTCTGGGTCGACTGGCTGCGCGCTCGCGCGTCTTCCGCATCGTGGCCGCGGCCGGTTGGAACTCTCGCGGTGGCACTCATTATCGGCGCATGTGCGACGAAGGATGCGGCGACAGTCGTCTCGTGGGGTGAGGCTTCCCGACACTACCGTGCCCTCGAACAGGTGTTCGTTCGTGAGGGAATCACCGACGCCCGGCAGGTCTATTCGACTGACCTCTACCTTTACTTACGCGACATTCCGCCGTTCGTCCCATCGTACAGTGGAGGTTGGCTTGATTTGCCGCCCTACCACCCAAACAACGAGGCGCACGGGATTTCCCTCAGGTCGGAGAAGGCATTCATTCAGGATTGCCGGGATCGCGGCATACGCATAGTGCACCTCACTCCCGGCTGCAAGCGGGCTGCAGCGTTCCTCTATCGGATCTACAACTCGCCCGGCGGCGCCGAGGGCATGCGCTTCATGGCGCAGGTAGGGAGATCTCGCCTCTTTCGTCTTGAATTGTGATCGGGGCGCCGCCAAGCCGGCGTCTCCATACCTGGGCGACCGAGATCAGAACTTCCCTGCAGAGAAGCCCAACTGCTTGAAATTGCTCCTCCGTCTCTGCGGAATCGAGCCGCATACGGACCTCCTGCAACTGCCGATCCACCTTCTGCCATCCCGTTGGCTCTTCAAAAACCTCGATCCTCTGGCCGGACCGGCTAACCGAGAACACCGGCCTTCCGGAGATCTGCCCGACGCAGCCCCCGGCCCGGATCGTCGCCCGTCGGTGAATCGAAGAACTGAACCAGCAGTGTTACGTCTTTGCGCCCGTCTCGGCGGCGTAGTCGTCCAGCAGCTCCTCCATCCGTCCGAAAACCTGCACCATGGTTTCCGCGTCGGGCAGAAGGGTGATGCGGAAGTGATCGCGATAGGGCACGTTGAAGCTCGTGCCCGGGGCCACCAGCACGTGCTTGCGCTCGAGCAAGTCGAGCGCGAATTTCTGGTCGTCGAAATTCGGCAGCTTGCTGGTATCCACCCGCACAAAGGCGTACATGGCCCCGCGCGGCGGGATCACCGACAGATAGTTGCTGCGCTTGCAGCCGTCGAGAATTGCTGCGCGCGTCTGGTAGAGGCGCCCCCCCGGCCGCACTAGATCGCGGATCGACTGGTAGCCGCCGAGTGCGGTCTGCACGGCCCACTGGCCCACCACATTCGAGCACAGCCGCAACGACGCAATCGTGTCCAGGCCCATCAGGTATTCGCGCGCGTGGTCCTTCTCGCCCGAGAAGCTCAGCCAGCCCACGCGAAAACCGCAAGCCCGATAGACCTTGGACAGGCCGGAGAACGTCCCACACAGGGTGTGCCTGGCCAAGGTAGCCACCGGCGTGTATTCGGCCCCCTCGTAGGTCATCTGGTCGTAGATCTCGTCGGAGAAGATCACCAAGTCGTGCGACTCGGCGATGGCGACCATCTTGGCCAGCACCTCGCGTGGATAGACCGCCCCGGTCGGGTTGTTGGGCGAAATGATCACCATGGCGCGCGTGCGCGGGGTTAGCAGCCGCGCCAAGGCGTCGAGGTCGGGCAACCAATTGTTCTCAGGTGGGCACGGGTAGTGTACCGCCGTGCCGTCGGCCAGATGAGTGGCGGCGGTCCACAAGGGATAGTCGGGGCTGGGCACCAGGACCTCGTCCCCTTGGTTGAGCAAGGCGCGCAGCGAAAACAGGATCATCTCGCTCACCCCGTTGCCGATGAAAACATCCTCCGCGTTTGCGTCCATAATCCCGCGGCTTTGCTGCTGCATCACCACCGCCTCGCGCGCCGAGAAGATTCCCTTCTGATGACAATAGGGGTCTGCGTCGCGCAGGTTTTCGATCATCGCCAAGCGCATGGTTTCAGGCGCACGAAACCCGAAGGCGCCCGGGTTGCCGATGTTCAGCTTGATGATCTCGTGCCCGGCCTTCTCCAACTCGGCAGCCCGACGCGCCAGCGGACCGCGGATCTCGTAGCGGACGTTGGCAAGTTGCGAGCTGGCTTGGATTTTCGTCGGGGACATAGTGACCTCAGCAGAAATTTCGCAGAAACATGCGCCACACGCCAGATCTTGCGCAAAAACCGCCAGTCCAGATGACGCGCTCTGGTGACCGCCCGGCGCAATCTTGCCAATCCATAGTTGTTTGGGGCCGCAAGTCAGGCTAACGTGCCGGCATGTTTCGCCAAACGATGCTTTCTGCGGTGGTCGCTGCGCTGGTGGCCCTGGGCGTCTCCTACGCCTCAATTCGTGGTGACTTGTTCCACCGGTCCGTCGACGTTCCCACGGTGGTCGGGTCAAACGTCGATACAGCGCGCTCGGCGCTGGACCAGTCCGGATTGATGTTGGTGGTCGCCGAGGATCGGGAGGACACGGCCGCACCGCCTGGTCAGGTTCTGGCCCAGCGCCCGCTGCCTGGGTCCAAGCTGCGCCAAGGCGAGTCGGTTAACGTGGTGGTTGCCCGCGCGCCCACCTTGGTCAAGGTGCCTGGTGTGGTCGGCCAGCTACTGACTGAAGCTCGCATCCGCCTGGAAAAAGCTCATCTCACCATCAGCAGTGTGGTCGAGCAGGCTCATCCCACCTTGGGAGTGGGCATGGTCATCGCACAAAGCATGGCCGAAGGCGCTGAGGTGCGGGGGGGTACGGGAGTTGAGTTGAAGGTGTCGAAGGGTGCCGAAACCGTTACTGTGCCCGCCGTAGTCGGCAAGGGACTGTCCAAGGCCAAGGATCTACTGACCCAGGCCGGGCTGACCGTCGGCCAGGTCCACCATGCCTCGAACGACGATCGCAGCCCGGGCGTCGTGCTCGAGCAAAAGCCCGCCGCCAATTCAGCCCTGGGCAAGGGCATGGCAGTGGATCTGGTCGTGAATAGCGACGACTAGCGGGAGTCGGGTTCTCCTCCGGTGGCGCGGGCATAGTGCTCCCGCGGGGAGCGTCGCGAGGACCGGCGCCTCTTCAGTTTCCAGAACTACCCATGCCCGACACAAGTCGTCGCGTCGCGACCTTCACCGAATCCGTCATCCGCCACATGACCCGCCTGGCCAATGCGCACGGGGCCATCAACCTGTCGCAAGGCTTTCCGGATTTCGACCCACCTGAGGTGCTCAAGCAGGCAGCCGAGCACGCGGGCCGGCACGGACCCCATCAGTACGCGGTGACCTGGGGCGCGCCTGCCTTCCGGCAGGCCCTGGCGCGCAAGCAGTCCCACTTCACCGGCCTGTCCATCGACCCGGACGCGAACATCGTGGTCACTTGTGGCAGCACGGAAGCCATGATGGTGGCGATGATGACCGCCTGCAATCCCGGCGATCGCGTGATTGTGTTCTCGCCCTTCTACGAAAACTACGTCGCGGACACCATTCTTTCCGGGGCCGAGCCCATCTACGTGCCCCTGCATCCGCCCGCCTTCCGCTTCGACGAGGCTGAGCTGCGGGCAGCCTTTGCCCAAAAGCCGAAGGCAATCATTCTGTGCAACCCAGCCAATCCATCAGGCCGCGTGTTCACGAGAAGCGAGTTGCAGACCATCGCCCAACTCGCCGCGCAGGCCGACGCCTTCGTCATCACCGACGAGGTCTACGAGCACATCGTATTCGCGCCCCACCTGCACACCTACTTCGCAGCCTTGCCGGGCCTGTTTGAACGGACGATCACCTGTGGGTCGCTGTCGAAAACCTACTCGGTGACCGGCTGGCGCTTGGGCTATGTGATTGCGGCGCCGGCCGTAATTGCAGGGGCGCGCAAGGTGCACGACTTCCTCACCGTGGGAGCAGCAGCGCCCTTGCAAGAAGCGGCGGTGGCAGGCTTGAATCTGCCCGACAGTTACTATGCCGAACTGCAGGCCAGCTACAGGGCAAAGCGCGAGTTGTTCTTGGGGTTTCTCGGACAGACCGGACTGCGTTTCACGGAACCGGAGGGCGCGTACTACGCCATGGTGGACATTGCCGATTCGGGATGGACTGACGACCGGGCCTTCTGCGACTGGCTGGTCAAAGAGGTGGGTGTGGCCGCAGTTCCTGGCTCCAGCTTCTTTCACGAACCAGTGCACAACCTCATTCGGTTCCACTTCGCCAAGCGGCCCGAAACCCTGGAAGCGGCCGGGCAACGGCTCATCGGCCTGCGCGAGCGCGCGGCACAGGCACCAGGGCGGGTGTAGTCGAGCGATATCTCGCTTCGCGATCGAAGCGATCTACAGCGGGGTGATGCTGGTAATGCAAACGTTGCTGAAGGCGCCGACAGCATCTCCTGTAGCTGACCCACCAGCAATCTGGACCTGAAGGGAGTACGCGCCAACCCCGGTAACCGGCGTGCACTTGCTACCAGTGGCCCAGGTTGGGCAGGTCGCGTCGCTGAAGAGAACCGAGTACGCGCCACCCCCGGCAACTTCCTTGTAGGGAGCGGTGCCTCCAGTCGGAGGAGTCGCAGTGCTGGGATACATGATGCGGATCTTTTGTCCGGCTGCCACGGTGCCGGTGATCGTGACCTTGAAGCCTTTTGCGGCCCCAGCGTACGCACTCTTGGTGGCTGAGGCGCCCGCAGCTGAATTCAGATCCAGTCCGAGACCGCAACCCCACTTTGCACTTGTGGTATCAACCACAGTAGTTCCGGAAATGCAGCAGCCGGTTGAGGTACAGGCATTGCCGGTAATGGGCGATGGCGAGGTGCAGGTCGAGCCATCGCCGTAGGCGTAGAGGGCGCCCTGAACGCTGCAGCTAGGCGGGGTGACTGCAATCCAGTTGTAGTCGGGCTGGGTACGAAGTGTCATCAGATCTGTGGTGCAGGTCGCAGGACCGCCGGTATTGCCGCCCACGACGGTGGACCCGCCCGAGCTGGTCACGCCGCCTGAACTTGTGACAGTCGAGCCGCCACTCGACGAAACGGTATTGCCGCCCGTGTTGTTGTTCCCACCCGAGTTGCTCCCGCCCTTCGACGTCGTCCCGCCCGTGTTGTTGTTCCCGCCCGTGTTGTAGTTCCCGCCCGAATTCTGGTTCCCACCCGTGTTGTTGTTCCCACCTGAGGCGCTCGACGAATCGCCGCCATTGCCACCGTTGGAATTTCCTCCCGATCCACCTGTGTCGTCAGCGGGAGCTGGCAGGCAGTTGGTCGTGCCAAGGGACAGCAGGCCAACGCAGCAAACTCCTGCTAGAGCCCAGGCTGCGCCCCGAAACGATCGGCCGAAATCTATGTACTTAGTCATGGTTCCCTCTCTTGCCGCCAGGTGGCTTGCGGCGGACTCTAGCCAATTCTCGATGAAGCGTGCAACAACTCCGTCAGCAAGGCCACAGTATCATAACCAGCCAGATCCTCCGGACGGGAAGCCACACCTGAGTCACGCAGCGCAACACGGCGATCGTGCAGCCCGGCCTTCCTGCCTCGTCGCGTCTACCGGCGCCAGCCAACGGGATGAATCACCTTACCGCTGCAAGGCCGCCTCACTGTGGCGATCGCCGTCGCGGCGCATTCGCCAGAAGCTGCTCGATCCTTTCCAGGCTGGCCGGCTTGGCGATGTGTTCGTCGAAACCCGCTTCCTTCGCCCTTGCCAGATCCTCGGGCAGGGCGTAGCCCGTCAAGGCGACAAGGTAGGCAGAAGCCAAGCTCTTCTCCGCGCGCAACCGCCGCGCCACTTCATAGCCGTCCATCCCGGGCAAGCCGATGTCGCACAGGATCATGTCGGGCTGGAAAGCGCGGGACTTCTCGATGCCATCCCCGCCACTGTTGGCGATCTCGACTGCGTGCCCGCCGAGTTCCAGTACCTCGCGCAGGCTCTCGGCTGCGTCGATGTTGTCCTCGATGACGAGGACTCGACGCGTGCCGGCCGCGCGCCTGGCGCTGGGCGCGGTTGCGCGGTCCGTAGCCAGCTCCAGCAGCGGCAGTCGGATGGTGAATTCGCTGCCCTGGCCAAGCCCCTCGCTCTTCACCCCTACGGACCCGCCATGCAGTTCGACCAGGCCCTTGAAGAGAATGTCGCCGGACTCGTTGACCACTGCAGTGGGCGGGGCGTACTCGTCGAGCACAGCCCGCTCGAACGCGGCGCCCACCCTTTCGTGCGCAGTCTCCTTGCCCGATGCTTTGCTCCCGACCACGGGCAGCGACAGCGAAGCCCGCAAGGCCGCTCGGCTGGGAACCCCCAACTCCACCGGAGCCGGGGTCGCCGTCTCTCTGCGACGAAAAATCCGATGCCGTTGATCCACTGTCTCGAATAGATCGGGCAGCGCCGCGATGCCCTCTGCCGGCCCGAGAAAGAGACACCCACCCAGCCGCAGGGCGCGGTGAAAGAGGGGAATCAGTTTCTTCTGCAAGTCCGCCGCCAGGTAGATGAAGACGTTGCGACAGGAGATGAGGTCGAGCTGGGAAAATGGCGGGTCGCGGATCAGGCTGTGCTGCGCGAACACGCAAGTCTCGCGCAACCCGCTGGTGGTTTGGTACGCGTCACCTTCGCGGGTGAAGAAACGCGCCAGCCGCTCGGGCGAGACCTGCTCGGCGATGTCCGCGGCGTAGCGACCGCGACGTGCCTCCAGCAAGAGATCTGCATCCAGGTCGGTGGCAAAAAGCTGGACCGGGCGCTGCACCTTGGCGGCCTCAAGCTGTTCGCGCAGCAGGATGGCCAATGAGTACACCTCCTCGCCGGACGCGCAGCCTGGAACCCAGACCCGAATGGGCATCTCCGCAGGCCTGCCGTGGACGATGCCGGGCAGAACCTGTCGCGCCAGCAGGTCGAAAGCCTCCCCATCTCGGAAAAACTGCGTTACGCCAATCAGAAGTTCCTTGAGCAGGGCCTGCCCCTCGGGCGGCTCCCGATCGAGGAGAGCTAGGTAGTCGGCGACCGAGGCCGCGTGAATAGTCTGGATCCGCCGGCGAATCCGCCGCAGCACCGTACCCTGCTTGTAGCGCCTGAAATCATGCCCGGTGTGCTTGTGCAACAACGAGAAGATGGTGCCGAGATGGGAAGCCAATTCCCGGTCCAGGGTTTCTGGACCTTCTCGCGTGTTCCCGTTGGCATTCTCCATTCGCGGCTGGACACCAGCAAAGACAGTCAGCTTTTCAGTCTGGAGGCTGGGGTGGCAAAATGCAAATGCCACGGCTGGTTACGGGTTTCCACCGCGCGGGAAGGGGTGTAGAGTTGCGCTTGCCGATGCAAATGCGCAAGAAGGTACAGTTCAACGCGAGAATGAGTCTTTCTTGTCTGCTCGCGACTCTGGTCTTGGTCCTTGCCGGTCCCGCGCGCGGCGAGAGCACTGCCACCGAGCAGGCCAAGCAGCACTACGAGACCGGCAGCAAGCAGTACGACCTTGGCCATTGGGACGATGCGATCCAAGAGTATGAGAAGGCCTATGAGCTGCGGCCTGACCCCAACTTCCTCTACAACCTGGCGCAGGCTTACCGGCGCAAAGGTGACGCCAGGCGGGCCCTGGATCTCTACCGAAACTATCTGGTCAAGACTCCGAANNGAAGCGAACTCTGCCAAGCCCGCCGCGGAGCCGACGGCCACCCCAATTGTGCCGCCTCCGAGTCCGCCGGTGGATACAAACCCGATAGCGGCGACGGCCTCGCCGCCAGCCGGCGCAGAACTGACGCCTGAGCCCCAGGCGGTGACCACCCCGATTTCCCCGCCGGCCGAACCGGCGGGCCAGGCTGCTCCGGTAGCATTCGCCACTCCGAGCGGGCCGACCGCCGTCGTGGTCGACACTGCGGCCATTCAGCCCGCACCACGAGGACGCGGCCTTCGCATAGCGGGTATCGCGAGCGGTGCCGTCGGGGTCGCTGCTGTTGTCGTGGGCGTCGTGTTGAGCGCACAAGCCAAGAACCTGTCGAACAAGGTGACTAGCGCTTCCCAGTTCAACCCGTCGGATGATTCCGCCGGCTTGCGCGCCGAGAGGTGGCAGGTGGCCTGCTATGGTGTCGGCGCGCTCGCCATTGGAGCCGGTGCGGTCCTCTACTACCTTGGCGTGCGATCTGCACGGGTGGCGCCACCGAGTCTCAGTCTGAGCCCGGTCTTGGGCCCTGGGACCGCTGGTGTCTCAGCCATGGGGGTGTTCTGATGGCAATCGCAAAGCGAAGCTTCTGGTTGGCGCTCGGCCTAGTGGCTGTGTTGTCGTGCAAGTACGATCCGCAACCACAGAACGGACACCAGCTCTGCGCTGCCCCCTCGGCCAAGCGCTGTCCCGACGGATACTACTGCCATGCCGATGGCAAGTGCTGGACCACGCGCGAGATTCCTTCGGGCTCCGGCGGATCGACGTCGGACGCGCCCCAGGCCACGGGCGGGAGTGGCGGGAACGACGACGGCGGGAGCAAGACAGCGACGCGCACCGGTACCAGAACCGGCACCGGACCCGAAACCGGCTCCGGTACCGTGACGGGAACCGGTACCGGCACCGTGGCGGGAACCGGTACCGGCACCGTGGCGGGAACCGGAACCGACACCGGCGCATCCTGCGGCGCCGAAAACCAAACCTGTTGCACCGGCGACACCTGCGCAAACAGTGCCACCCACGTCTGCTCGGCTGGCTATTGCGTTATCTGTGGACTACGGGATCAGCCGTGCTGCGCTGGCGACGTGTGCCGCGCTGCCGCCAACCTGGCGTGTGTCAGTGGAACCTGCCGGCAGCCCGACCAAGACGCTGGAACTCCAACTGCCACGGGTGCCAGAACCGCCACGAATACCGTGACATCTACTGGCTTCATCGCGCGCGACGCCGGGACCGACGCCGCGATCGCCACCTCCACCGGAACGTCGACCGGCAAGAGTGATGCCGGGATCGACGCGGAAAAAAAGAGCGATGCCCCGGTCTCGACCGGCATCTCGACCGGCATCAACACCAACATCAGGATCACCCTTCCACGTACTGTGATTGCGACCGGCGTGGCGACCGCCGCGCTCACCACCATGTAGTGGCCAGCGCCCGAGCGAGCTGGCGAAACGCGGCCGCCCGGTGAGAGAGCCGGTTCTTCTCCGCAAGATCCATCTCGGCCATGGTGCGCCCGAGCGACTCGATGAAGAAGAGCGGGTCGTAGCCAAAGCCGCCCGTGCCCCGCGGCGAATCCAACAGGCGACCCTCGCAGGCACCCGCGCGCACGATCTCCAACCCGCGCTTGGGATCCACGAACCCAGCGGCGCAGCGGTAGCGGGCGGTGCGCTTTTCCGTCGGAACGCCCACCATCTCGCGCAGCATCTTCTGATTGTTTCGCGCATCGTCGCAGGGCTCGCCGCTCCATCGCGCCGAGTACACGCCAGGAGCGCCGTGCAGGGCATCCACCTCGATGCCCGAGTCGTCGGCCAGGGCAGGCAAACCGCTGGCCGCTGCGGCCTGACGCGCCTTGGAAAGGGCGTTGCCCTCGAAGCTGACCTCCGCTTCGTGGAGTGCACACCCCGGCGCAACCTCGTCGATGGAGACCAGTTCCCATGGCAAGCCCGCGTCGGTCAGCAGGACACCGATCTCGCGCAGCTTGTGCCGGTTGCGGCTCGCAACCACGACTTTCACGGGAGCTTGGCCGCCTCCAGGGCTTTCTGCTGGAGGACGAAAAGCTGTTTCGCGCCCACGCTCGCCAGGGCAACCAGCCTGGTATAGTCGTCGGAGGTGAACGGCTCGCCCTCGGCGGTGCCCTGAATCTCGATGAACTGCCCCGCGTCGGTCATCACGAAGTTGAAATCCACGTCAGCCGCCGAATCCTCCTGGTAGGCCAAATCCAGGCGTGGCTCGCCGGCGACTATGCCCACCGAAAGCGCCGCCACCGCCAGGCGCAGGGGATCGCGCGCCAGTTTCTCGCTTTTCACCAACCGTCGCACCGCCAGGGCCAGCGCAACCCACCCGCCGGTGATGGCTGCCGTGCGCGTGCCGCCGTCGGCNNGTCGGCCTGGATCACGTCGCAGTCAACCGTCAGTTGCCGCTCGCCCAGGTTCCCGGTCCGTACCGCCGCGCGCAGGGCCCGGCCGATGAGCCGCTGGATCTCCTGGCCGCGGCCTCCCGGGTTGCGACCTGAACGCGTGTGGGTGGAACGCGGAAGCATGGCGTATTCGGCCGTGACCCAGCCCTTGCCCTGCCCCACCAGAAAGGGCGGCACCTTGTTCTCGACGGTGGCGGTGCAAATGACCTTGGTTTCACCGAACTCGACCAAGGCCGAGCCTTCGGCGTAGCGGTTGCAGTCCGGTGTGATGCGGATAGCGCGCAGTTCATCGGGTCTTCGGCCATCAGGGCGCATGGTGGCAAGGAGGATCCCTGTCCTATCGCCGCCTGTCAACCGAGCTTCAGTAGAGACTGATGGCCGACAGGCAGAACCTGAACGTGAGCCAGGTGTCTTCCGACGGGACGTGCAAAGCGAAGTAGTCGATCCGGGTGAAGTCGGACAGCCTTTGACCACCTGACCAGCAATCGAGGGTGAAGTCGGAAGGCTTCACCGTCTGTCCCGATCCATAGTCTCCAACGCAGTACGCTCTTCTAGCCGGATCGCCCTCGCGATGGGCGAATAGTCGGTAGCGGCTGGGCTCGCCCTGGAACTCGATGGACATGCGCGAATTTGCATGGCTGCCCCAGGCTTCGCGGTCTTTGCGCGGGTACCATCGAATGAGCACGCCCCAGTTGGTGTCTCCATCGCACCTGCGCGAGAAGGCTGGATCGTCCACGCAGGTGAGCGCGGAGATCCTCCCGTGCGTACAAAGCGAACCCGCATCAAGGTAGAAATGGTTGGCCGCGCTGCTTGCCGGAGCCGTGAACCTGGTCCCCGAACCTCGAGTCGCCAAGACCGGGCCCGTGGCCCCTCCCACCAACTCGCCATTCTTGCCGATGGTCAGGCGGCGCGGGCCAGACGCCGCGGGCGCGGGCCCATCATCCGCTGCGGAGGACGCGGTCCAATCGCCAGACCCCGGCTCGGGCGTGGCGGCGGGAATTTCTGGATTCGGGGCTCCGGTTTCCAGCCTCGCGACGAGGGGAGGATTGCGAATCCCGATCTTGCCGCTGGGCGCGCCGCGCCTGCGCTCGGCGTGCACCGCCGGAGTTGGGACAGCATCCGACTCTGCCGCGGCTTGCAGCGCTGCCTCGGCAGAAGTGGCCTGCTCGGCCGTGGCGAGCACGCCGGTGCCGAGGTCGCCGTCGATGACGTAGCCGGTGGCCGTGTCTACCTCAAGTCTGTGTCCGGCACTTACCGCGCGGTCGCGCAGCGGGCCGCCGTCCGCGCTCACTCTGCCCTCGCTCACCCTCACGCCGAAGCGGCCTTGTCCGGGCGCCCAATCCACCTCGAACTTCGTGCCGGTCACCCGAACCGCGAAAGGTCCGGCCAGCACCTGCCAACGGCCAAGCAGACGATGAACCACCGAGAGAGCGGCGTGGCCTTTGTCGAGATCGAGCCGGGCTCCGCTCCGGAACCCAAGCTTGTGCAATCGGCCGCTGCTGGCCTTGCCCAAGATGATGCGCGTGCCTTCGTCAAGCATCACCGTGCACTCGCGCGCATCCGGGACCGAGAAACTGCCATCCGGAGCCAGCATGCAGCCCTGTGACACATGGCTCAGGGTCCGGCCCGCACCGATCCAGAGGGCTAGGACCGCCAGTGCCGGAAACACCAGGACCAACCAGCGGCGCCGCCAGAAACCTGGCCTTCCCGCAAGAACCTGTTCGATCTCAGCCCACTGCCCGAGATCGGGCTGCGGCTCCCCGGCAGCGCGGGCCGCCAGTTCACCCAACAGGTGACAGCGAGCCTCGCCCGCGTTCACCGAATCTTGCTGCTTGATCAACTGCTTCCTCCCTGACCTAGCAAGCCCACGTATTGCACGAGAGCCGGCTCGGATTTCATGCGCAAGTCGACCCGCAGGGCGAGACGAGCTATGCGCCGCTTGACTGTGGAAAGGCTCAATCCGTGCAGGGAGGCTACCTCGGCGATTTCCATCTTTTCGATGTAGCGGGCAACGAACAGCGAGCGATCCTCTGCACCCAGGCCGTCAAGCAACCGGTACAGCGCACGCATGGCCTCACGCGCCTCGTCCGCTACGCCGGGCACGACAGCCCCGGGCAAGTCCTCGGGTGCGGTCAGGCCAACGATGGCGCGGATGCGGCGGCGTCTCGCCTCATTGCGGGCGACGCCCAGAGTGATGCCGATGATGAAACCGGGCAGGGCCGCAGGCTCGCGCAGTTCATCGAGACGTTTGAAGACGCGCAGAAATGCCTCCTGGCAGACGTCCAGGTGATCGGGGCCGGGTCCGAAGAACCGCCTGACCATTCGCTGCACCAAGGCTGCGTATTTCTCCCAGATGGCCTGACAAGCCCCTCGGTCGCCGCCACGTGCGGCACGCACCAGCGCCCCATCGCCGCTGTCCGGAACACCGGAAGGAAGCCGCGGCGAAATGGGGGAGCGAACCATGTAGCGAAGAACCGCCTCCATAACATCCTGCCGAGAATGCCTTGTCAGTTCAAGTTGGTGGCAGAAATTCATGGGTCGGAGGCGGCCTGCGCCCCACATGCGGGCCAAGCCGTGACGTCGAGAAGTTGGGCATGATTTCGCGGTGAGCCAGAAAAGTCCGCCTCCTTGCTCAGGAAGAGTCCTCAACCGGCGCGCGTGGGCCAGGTTTCACCTCCGCAGATTGGATCCCACCTGCGATTCAGAGGGGTGGCGTGGCGTTACGGACCAAGTCAAGGAAGTAGGCGTGGAACTGCGTGCCCGCCTGCGGCGCGTTTGGGGCGCTTTCGGAGGACGCACAGTCCGGATCGAAACGGGGCTGCGACGAGTCGGATGTGCCATCTGATTCTCCCGGCACCTTGATCCAGAAAAAGGCATCTACGAGCGGTTCCGGCGCGGCCCGCGGCCGCTCGCCCAGGCCAGCGCCCTTTATGTTGCACCAGTTGCCCCACACCTTGCGGATGCGCCCCTTGCCGTTGCGCGAGGTATCGACGACAAAACCCTTGTTTCGGATGCCGTGGTCGCTGAGCCCCACGGCTAGCTTCTTCACATATACCAGTTCATTGTAGCAAGGATCGCTGGATTCCATGGCCATGCCATCGTTGTTGTACAGGTGAGTGTAGTTCGACACGTTGGTGGCGAACCCGCGGATCATGTTCACGCCACCCGCAGCCTTGAGCACCTTCTTGTAGATCTTGATGAGGTTCTCGCGGTGGTGGTCCCATCCCAGCCAGCCCGCGTGGGCTGCATCAAGGTAGATGCTCACGTTGGGCAGGCCGAGCTTTTGGATGGCGTAGGCAGACGAGTCGACGTATGCGTCACGCGCTTCGTCGCATGCCGGAAGATTCAGGTTGGTGACCAGGTTGGCCAAGGAATCTGGCTCCAAGATCACCACGATTGGCAGGTCGGGGTAGGCCCTGAAGTGGGCGGCAATCGGATCGATGAACTCGGTTCGATAGCGGGCGGCGCCATTCTGCGCGACCTTGAGCTCCCCGGCTGACGACTTGGACGCACAGTCGCGGTTCGGCATGTCGTAGACCACGAACAGCGAAAGCGTGGGCTGGCCACTCGATTGCTGTTGCTGCTTCGCCTGGTCGAGCCATTGTGGTATGGACGCCACTTTCGCAATCGAATCGAGCCACAGTCCGGTCGGGTATCGCTTCACTTTGCGAATCGCATCCGCGTCCGACGGAAACCTCTTGGCTGTCGCCTCGACATTCGCGATGTACTCGGGGTTGAGGAAGAAGTTGGCTCCCAGAAAAGGATTGCGACGCGAGGCCGCAGCCCGGGCCGAGTCGCCCGAGGCAGGTGCCGACGCGCCGCCACTTTTGCCCAAACCGGCCCCGCACGCGGAAAACGCTAGCGAGACTGACAACACTGCGAGCAGGTTCTGCTGGATCATGACGACCTCCTATCAACAAGTCGTGGCGGGAAGGCCAACTCGGTTCGGCAGCGAGCCAGGAACACGAGCCGCCTTGCCCAGAGAGAGTCCTGCACTGAAATGCGCGGGCCAGATTTCGCCTACGCCGCACCGTTCCCACCACGCCGAGTCTGAAGTGCTGGGAATTGACCCACGCGGGTCCGTATGAGACTCATAACCTTCTAGAGGTGGATTCATGAACACACCCCGACTCAAAATCGCTCACGTCACTGTCGGTTCGCGTACGCACAGAACTTTGGCCACACTCTGCGCAATTGCGCCGCTGGTGGTATTGGGCTGCGGCGCACGGACTCCGCTCCACTTGTCGGGCGGAGGCTCACCCGAGGAGAGCACCGGCCCAGATGACGAGACGGGAGGCGCGGTTGCAGCGGCGGGCGGGGGCGGGGGCGGCGCAACCGGCGTGGCTAGCCGGGGTGGAGCCGGGGGCACAGCCGGAAGCGTGGCGGCCACCGGCGGGCGCGGTTCGGGCGGGGTCGCGGGAAGTTCAGTCGCTGGCACGCGAAGCGGCGGAATCCCGGCCACAGGTGGCGGAAGGACGATTGCCAGCGGGGGGCAAAGCTACGGCGGCTCACGTTCGACGGTTGGGGGGACAACCAGCAACACGGGTGGCAGATTGGCCGGGGGAGCGACCGCCACCGGAGGCACAACCGCAACCGGCGGCAGTGCACGTCGCGACGCTGGCTCGGTAGCCGATGGGCCACCGCCAACTGGTACCCCGACGATCAGTGACAGCGGCTACGTAACAGTGTCGGCAGGCACAACCATCTTGAGTGGGTACGTCTCATCCGCTGAAGGCGGATCGGGATCTTCAATTGAATTGACCTACGGATCGAACTCGTTCTGTGCATCGGGCACGGTGGGTCAAAACAGCACCTATAATTGCTGGGCTGATGCAGGATTCAGTGTCAATCAAGCCTCATCGGGCGGGAGTGGGTCTTCAAGTTCACTGGTGCTCTCGGGCAGCACAATTTCTGTCACCTACGTCAACTCCGGCGGATCTCCACTGGAATTCCAACTCTACGATGGCAGTGACTACTGGTGTTACTACCTGCCAGCAGCAACTAGCCCCAACACGGCCACGATTCCATTTTCGAGTCTCAATACCCAGTGCTGGAATGGTCTTGGTAAGGCGTTTGTTTCTGGTACCCCTATCACAATCGTAGAGCTTGTCGTGCCAGGTAGCGCCACCAGCCCCACGCCTTTCAATTTCTGCTTTCTGGGGATGACCGTCCAGTAGTGCCCTGGACGTGCGGGTGAAATCGCGGCGGTCGAGTCACGGCCCCGGCCGGCGCATGCACTGTTTGTAGGGCACGCGGCCAGGAAGCGCGGGGATCTCTTTGCATTCCTCGCCGCGCGGGCAGTCGGGGTCTTCTTCGCAGGCCACCGAGACGCCAAACCAACCCGCCGCACCCATCACGGCGCCGACCCCGATGAACGTAGTGACCATGCCGAGGTTCGCGGTGCCGTTGTGGTTCTGTCGCTCGCCCACCACCCAAGTCGTGCCCCCGCCCACCAGCAAAAGCGTTCCGACAGCGGCCAAAACCTTGGGGCCGGCGTA
>PMJO01000122.1:42052-73578 GCA_003158455.1 Myxococcales bacterium
ATCTGGGATTGGGAATCCTCCCGCCGACCGCGTCAGAAAAGACACGAGTTGACCCTCTGGTGTCGTGTCGGGCTTGATTCCGGGCGACGGCTGGCGTAATTCCGTCGCAAGCCCCCATGCCCGAGATGAACATCATCCAGGCCGTGAATGACTGCCTCAAGGTCGAGATGCGCCGGGACAGCCGGGTCGTGGTGTTGGGCGAAGACGTAGGCCGCTTTGGCGGCGTTTTTCGCGCCACCGTGGGCCTGCAGGAAGAGTTCGGCCCAGACCGTTGCATCGACACACCACTGGCGGAAAACGGCATCGTGGGCTGCGCCATCGGGATGGCGCTGTACGGGCTGCGGCCGGTGGCCGAGATCCAGTTCGCTGACTACGTGTACCCGGCCTACGACCAGATTGTGAACGAGCTGGCCAAAATGCGCTACCGCTCGGGCGGCGAGTACCAGGCGCCAGTGGTGATACGCATGCCCGCCGGCGGGGGAATCAAGGGCGGGCACTACCACTCGCAATCGCCCGAAACCATCTTCATCCACACCCCGGGGCTCAAGGTGGTCTACCCATCCAACCCAGCGGACACCAAGGGCCTCCTGGCCGCGGCCATTCGCGGCGACGATCCAGTCATCTTCATGGAGCCCAAGCGCCACTATCGCACGGCGCGCGGAGAGGTGCCCGAAGGCGAGTATCTGGTTCCCCTCGGCAAGGCGGCGGTGCTGCACGAGGCAGCCGGCCGGTCGGCGCGCTCGGTGACCATCCTGGCCTGGGGCGCGATGGTGCACACGGCCCTGGAAGCGGTCGAAAAAGGCATCGGCCAAGGCTACGACATCGAGCTTATCGATCTGCGCACGCTGCTGCCGTTCGATATCGAGACCATTGTCGCTTCGGTGAAGAAGACCGGCCGTGCAATCGTGGTGCACGAGGCGCCGCGCACCTGCGGCTTCGGCGCTGAATTGGCCGCCAGCATCCAGGAGCGTGCCCTTCTGCATCTGGAAGCACCCATCCTGCGCGTGACCGGCTTCGACACTCCCTTCCCCTATGCACTGGAAATGGAATACCTGCCCAACCGCGAGCGCATCCTAGATGCGATCGAGCGTGTCACCAACGGATAGTGACAAGGAGACCCATGGCGTACGAATTCAGATTGCCCGACATTGGCGAAGGAATGGCAGAGGCCGAGATCGTCCGCTGGCTGGTCAAGGAAGGCGACGTGCTTGCGCAGGACCAGCCCATGGTGGAGATCATGACCGACAAGGCAACCGTGGAAATCGCCGCCCCGCGCGCCGGGCGGGTGCTCGATCGCTGCTTTGCCGAGGGCAAACGCTGCCCGGTGGGCGAGGTGCTGGTGATCATCGGCACCGCCGACGACGAGGACCGGACGCCTAGCCCGGTGACACCTACGCCCGGTTCCGCGCCGACCCCTGCCCCGGTCGCGGTGGCGTCCACGCCGGTCCACACCCCCGAGAGCGTGCTGGCCACTCCGGTGGTGCGCAAGCTGGCGCGCGAAATGGACGTGGCGCTCACCGCGGTCACCGGCACGGGCCCAGGCGGCCAGATCACGGCCGAAGACGTGCGCGCGGCCAAGGTGTCGGCTGGCCTGGTGGCACCCACCCCACGGCCCATGGTGACCGGCGACGTCCGGGTTCCGTTCCGTGGTGTCCGCCGAAAAATCGCCGAGCACATGCTGCGCACCCAGCGTGAGGTGGCGCAATTCACCTATATGGAAGAGGTCGACGCCACTGAGCTGGTCGAGTTGCGCAACAAGGCCGAGGCGCGTCTGGCCAACCACGACGTCAAGCTCAGCTACCTGCCCTTCTTCATTAGGGCCGCAGTGGAGGCGCTCAAGAAGCAGCCCCAGCTCAATGCCTATCTCGACGAAAAAGCGGGCGAGATCGTGCAACGACACGAGTATCACATCGGTCTGGCCGCGCAAACCCCCGAGGGGCTCATGGTCCCGGTGATTCGCCACGCTGATCGGCGTTCACTGCTCGAACTAGCCCGGGAAGTGGAACGGCTGGCCACATCCGCGCGCACCGGTCACGTTTCCCCATCGGATCTGGGCGGCTCCACCTTCACCATCACCAGCCTGGGTGCGCTCGGCGGGCTCTCCGCCACGCCCATCATCAACTACCCCGAGGTGGCGATCCTGGCGGTGCATAAGATCGCCAAGCGACCCGCGGTGGTCGACGACAAAATCGTGATTCGCGAGTTGATGAACCTGTCGCTCTCGGTGGATCACCGCATGGTCGACGGCCACGACGCCGCCAAGTTCGTGGCCGAGATCAAGGCCTCATTGGAGACGCCGGGGCTGCTCTTCCTCGAGTCCACCTAGCCCGCATTGTTCACCACGATAGGAGCAGCGACGGAGGTGCCAGAACAGACTGAGCTCAGATTCACGGTAGCTGGGCGGGCTAGTCATCGTCGATGGGAACCCTGGGAGGGTTNNCGGCGCGCGCCTTGAGCACGCGCAGGATCTCCGCGGAAACCTCAATCGGTGTCACGACACGGGCGCCACCAGTGACCGAGAAGCGCACGACCGAATCGCCTGCGGTGCCGGGTGCGATGGCGTACGGAACCAACTTACGTTTGGCCTCGGCGTCGTCAGGGCCGCGCCCCATGAAGCGCTTGACCGACGCAATCGTGTCGCGCGGCGAGGACATCGCCAAAACGCACGCCTGCCGCCCGACGACCACGCCGCCATCGCTGGCGTAGTGAACGACCGACGGCAAGAGCGCCGAGTCTCCGTCACGCAGACAGACTGGCTGTCCGGCCTGAACCACGGCAACCAGAGAATTCGTGGTTCCGAGGTCAATCCCAACCGCGCGCCCCTTGCAGACCTGCTTGGTCTTAGATTCGCCCGGCTCGGAGATATCAAACAACGCCTCAACCGGCATCGTTGCCCTTTCCGCCGCCGTCAGCCGTGGCTTCCGAAACCAATCGAGCCTCATCGAGGAAACGGCGATAGTACCGCACCGTCACCAGGCGCGCGGCGATGATGCTCAGCTCAGGCGGCGAGGCCAAGAACCCCTTCGCGACGTCGGCCATCACTGTCTCCAGCCGACTTCGCACCTTCGCAATCAACGCCTCGACCTCGCGCACATCTTTGTTGGCTTGCGCTTCCGCCAGGGCTTCCCGCAGCTCGAGCACTTCCATCAGCAAGACCTGCGGCACTGGCAAGGTCGCGTAGGCACCCGACTGGTCGAGGCGGCCACCGCCTGCCGATTCGCCGATGTCGACGCCTTGAAGGGAAAGCAGGTATTCCGCACGCCGCACGGGATCTTTGATGGTTCGCCAGGCTTCGTTGAGCTGGACCGAGCGCTCCAGCGAAGCTCGCCGCGCCCGCGCATCAGCGCGCGCGAACCGGTCGGGATGCAGAATCTTGGTGGTTTCCTTGTACTGTCGTTCGAGCTCCGAGAGATCAACGGCGAAGGCCTGCCGAACGCCGAGTACCCGGAAGTAGTCCGCCTTGGGATCCGAAGGCTGCACGGCGTTGCAAGCCGCGCACAGCGCCCCGTCGCCAGCTGCCTTCTGGCAAGACCAGCAGATCATCGTGATGGGAACCCTGGGAGGGTTCCCATGCCCTCCCGCGACGCTTCGCTGCCAGCGAAGCTGGCAGGCTCCGCACGCGCTTTACTAGCCCGCCTCGACGTCCTGACGAAGTGCGACTGATGAATAGGGCGGGCTAGCATGTCGGGCAGCAAGGTTCGCTCGGGGCAGAGCCAGGCGGAAAGCGTCGAGGCTTTCTCCGATGTGGACGAAGCGCGCGCCACCGGGCTGCGGCAGATCCTCGATGAGAATGGGTGCGCGCTCGCAGCCGTGCCGGACCTGGCGGCGGCGGAGTTGGTGCGCATCTACCAGGGTATGCTGCGCGGACGGTTGCTCGACGAACATCTGCTGACCATGCAGCGCCAAGGCCGCGTCGGTTTGTATCTGGATGCATGTGGCCAGGAAGCCGGGGTGATTGCGGCGGCCCATGCCCTGGGCCCGGACGACTATTTCGTCCCGGCGCTGCGGGAAGCGAGCGCGGCGCTCTACCGCGGCCTGCCCCTGCGCACCTTTCTGGCGCAGATGCTCGGCAACGCCAACGACCTGGCGCACGGCCGGCAGATGCCGGGCCAGGTCGGATCGCGCGCCATCCGCCATGTGATTGGGTCATCCAGCGTGGCCTCACAGATGCCACACGCCACCGGCTTGGCCTGGGCAGCACGCATGCGCGGCGAGCGTTCGGTGGTTGTCGGTTTCGTAGGCGACGGCGGCACCAGCGAAGATGACTTTCAGTCGGGGCTCAATTTCGCGGCCGTGTTCAAAGCGCCGGTGGTGTTCGTGTGCCAAAACAACCAGTGGGCCATCTCCACGCCACTTTCCTGTCAGACCGCCGCGCGCAGCATCGCCATCAAGGGCCTGGCCTTTGGCGTGCCATCGTTCCGGGTTGACGGCAACGACGTGCTGGCGCTCTACGCCGTCATCAAGGACGCGGTGGATCGCGCCCGCGCCGGTCGCGGCCCCAGCTTCATCGAGGCCGTCACCTACCGGCTGGGCGCGCATGGCCCCACTGACGATCCCAGTCGCTACCGCGATCCGGCCGAGGCGGCAGCGTGGCAGCGCAAGGATCCGTTGCTTCGTTTCGGCGTATGGCTGGACGAGCAAAAAATCCTGACCGCCGAAGCGCAAGCAGCCACGCGCCAACGCATCGACGACGAAATCCGCGCGGCCATCGCAGCCGAAGAGGCCGCCGGACCGCCGCCGACGTCATCCCTGTTCGACGACGTCCTGGCCGAGCCAAGCTGGCTGATTGGCGAGCAGCAGGCCGAGTACCTGCGCGTGCGCAAACGGCGTGGCTCGGACTGACTAGAACTCCCCGTGCACGCCCAGCGATGGCAGGACAATGCGCTGGCTGTCCTGGACGATTGGACCCGAGGGGACATTCTGGCCCATGTCGAATATCTGGCGACTGAGGGTGCAATTCACCATTTCGAGGTAGACGTCCAGCACGAACCGATTGAACAAGAACCTGCGCTCTGCGCGCAGATCGATCTGATAGTAGGTGGGCAGGCGAACGAAGGTCTCGGCATCGCTGCCCCTGATGAGCACCGGACGTCCGGTGTTCAGGTGGGCGCGGCCACCGAACGTATTGCGGCCGAGCCGGTATCCCAGTACCAGATTGAGAATGTGGCGCTGATCCCAGTCCGAAGGCCCAATCACGCCGCCGCCGAGTGCGCGCTGGTTCTGCGAAATGGTGTAGGCCAGCCAGCCGTGCAGTCGCTCGCTCGCCGGTCGGCGAATCAGCAACTCCGCCCCATAGGAACGGGCGTCCCGCCGGACCAGAAAGTCACTCGCCAACAGATCCGGCCAGGCCACGGTCGGATCGCGCAGGTCGGTCAGCACGTAGCGCTGCACGTAGCCGGTCAGCTCGATTTCCACACCACGCAGTCGCTTGGTCCCGGCGCCCAGCGATGCCTGCCATGAGGTCTGCAGTCCGTAGAGCGCCAACCCGAAATTTTCGGCGGCCGGGATCTGTAACGGCAGGCTGGGAGCTTGGCTGAAACGGCCGCCACGCGCCTCGATCCAGGTCTTCGGTTCGACAAGCAAACGCGCGCCCAGACGCGGTCCCACATCCGCTTTCGCAACCCCGCTGATGGAATAGCTGTCCAGGCGCACTTCCGGAGTGAGAAGCAAGCGGCTGCCGGCGCGGATGGTGGCCGCGGCATAGCCCGCGAGAAGCCGGGCCGTGCGCTTTTGCCCCAGGTCGGAGTCGCCCACCTGCTCGACCGACGAGCTAGGCGTGAGCCATTGCAGTTCGCCGTCGAATCCGGCTTCCCAATCCACCCACACCGTCGGCCGCCGGTAGGCCAAACGGGGCATCACGCTGAATGCCTCGGCCGCCATGGACGATTGCCTTAGGTTGATGATGGGCGCCTTGCTGTGGTCGTACCCCGCGGCCACCTGGGCGATGACTTGGCCGTTACCTACCGGCATGCGCGCGCGCAGACTTACCCGGTGGAAGACCATGAGGAAGTCGCCGTAGGGCGGCGCACCTCCGGTGGACGACATTGTGTCCTGCGATCCCAATGCCAGCAGGGTCAAGTGCAGGGGCCCGAGATTCCGATCGGCACGTACCTGATAGTCCCAGTAGTTCAGACTCAGACCGGGACTGATGAGCGACACGAGAGGACCAGTGTACGAGTAGCGTGCGGCCGCGACCACCGCGCCGTTGCCCCCGGGCAGAGGCGCGGAGAGCAAGCCTCCCGCATCGTACAGGCGCACATCGACCGACGCGTGAACCATGTCACTGTCTGCCTGGCGCGTCTGCGCCGAGACCAGCCCGGCCACATAGCGTCCATAGCGGGCCGGGTAGCCGCCGGGATAGAAGGCAAGCTCGTCGAAAAAGTATGGATGGATGACGGAAGGGCCGAGCGCCAGGTGGAATAGGGCCGGCACCCGCAGATCGTCGAGCATGAATCCGGTGTTTCCCGGGTTGGCCCCGCGAATGGCGTAGATGGGCAACGGCCAAACCGGGGACGCGACCCCAGGCAGCGACTCGATGGTACGAAAGGGATCACCGAGCGAGCCCGGCGTCTTGGTCAGCTCTTGCCCCCTCAGGATCAGCGCGGGTTGCGGGGCCTGGGTGGTGACCACGGTTTCGTAGACGGGTGCATTTTCCCTGGGTGCCAGCCGGACGAGCAGCGGCGTCGGATCAGCACAGGCATCGCGCTCCACCTCAGCGGTCTCGAAGGCGGGCGCCTGGATGGTGATTCGGCGAAGCCCGCAAGGCGCGGTCGTCTCGAACTTGCCCTCAACGTCGCTTTCTGCGGCTGGGTTCTGGTCGATGGTGATGTCAGCCGCGAAGACGGGCATGCGCGTCCCCTTGGCCAGCACCTGCCCGCGCAGGGTTCCCATGGGCAACGTGTCTGGCACGGCGCCGTCGGGTGGAACTGGGCCGGCATCGCGTTGCGTAGCCGCGTCGTGATCCTGCGCGCGCTCGCCCACGTCCGCAGTGGCTCCGTCGGCAGCGACGCCCGCATCGAGGATGGGCTGCGCTTCGACCGCCAGGAACAACAACAGCGCAATCACGGCAGCTCGGCGACCCAAATTCCGTCGTAGGGCGAGTCCATACGATTGCGGACCAAAAAGGCGATACGCGTGCCAGGCGCCAGAGCGTCAGTTCCCGGGGGAACGTCAGCGTGTGTTCCTGGGTCCACCGCCGCGGCGTAGACGTCTTGCCCGAGCAGGGTTTGCGCGCCCGTCGCCAAATCGATCAGGCTGAGGTCGCCGGTTCCCAGGCCAGCCTCCCAATTGACGTGAGCCAAGGCCCTGGTGTGGCCGAGCGCGACCAGCAGTCCATTGACGGCGAATCCCTGGGAAGCACCAGTGCTTGGGTCAACCAGATAGTAGTCCTTGCGGTCGTCGGTGGTCGTCCAGGCCCCAGCCAGGATCCTGCCGTCGGCCAGTTCCCAGTGAGAGTATATTTGAGCGCCCGCGGGAGTGACCTGGTAGGCGGGCCCCGCGGGATCGTCGGCCGAACCGACGTAGAGTGCCGGCCGCCCGCCTGGCTCACGGCCTGGCCGGAGCGAGAACCAGTAGTTTCCATCCCTCGTGAAGATGGAATTCCTGCCGCTCGGGGCCTGAGCATTCTGGACTGGAGCCACTGGCATTGCAGTCACGCCGGTTTCTGGTTTCCAAACGCCCAGGGTTCCGTCGGTGATCGTGAGCCACAATTCCTCGTGGCCCGGCCGCCACTCCCAGGAGGAGCAACCCGAGGCGCAGATTTCCTGCGTCTCGGATGTGACCCAGTTGAACAGCGTGAGTGTTGTCCACAGCCCACCAGCGAGGGCGCTGAAGACCAACCAGTGCCCGTCAGGTGATGCAAGGGCTGGGTCTGCGGGCTCCACAAGCGCGGAGTTCGCCCACGGAAGGTAAAACTCTCGCGCCGCCGGGTCAAAAAGGAAGTAGCGATAGTCTCGTGTGGGCGCATCTTGTGGCGCGAGGTCGCGTTCCAGAATCAAGCGTGGCCCTTGGTCCGTGGTGAAGGTGGCGTAGAGGCGGGCGTTGTGGTCGAGCAATTCCGGCTGGCCGTCGGGCGCCAAGCGCCAGAGGTCTGGCGTCACTGAACCCAGAAGCTGACTGCCGTCATAGTACACGTCCTCGCCCACAAAGGTCGCGTCGCTCGCTGAGCCGCCCAACCAGGTATGCCCTCCATCTAGCTCCGCTACGTCATCCCCAGCCAGCACGCGCGTTCGTCCTGGCGACAAGACGAATGGAAGATACGGGGGATCAACGTCAGCGGCCCCCAGCCAAGCCTGTGTCCCGGTTTCAGGATCGACGCGGAAGACAACGAAGCTCGAATCGAGGCTGCCGGTCGCCTTAAGGTAGCGCACGACTATCGGCCGGCCGCGAATGTCGGTTTGTACCTCGTAGTCCGCGGGGTCAAGTTGCAAAATAAGACATTTCTCGGCTAGTAGCTTCGGCCCGTCGAAACCATGCGCCGTCTCCGCAACCGTATCCGACAGGACTTCGTACAGATCGGCCACCGCATATTCCTTTGAGTAATATTCGGCCGTTTGCACCGGGCCGGTGACCAGCACACGGGATGGGACGCCGTCGGTTTCGGAGGGCGAGAAGTGCACACCGCTCAGGGTGCGGTCAGAGAGAACATGTCGTCCGATCGGAGCACTTCCAGAGGGCAGACAGCCTGCCATGGTGACCGCCACGATCGTCACCAGCGCCCGGCGAGCGGCCGTCATAGGGCTATTCATATAGCTCCGCGGCCGTGAGATAGTCTCGGCCGGCGATGCCGCCGGCGATAAGCACTTTCCCGCTACGCAACAACGTCGCGGTGAAGTACTGACTCACCATGGTCGTCGGGCTGTCGGTCGCGGTAAAGGTCCCAGTCGTTGTGTCGTATAACTCCGCACTCGGAACAGAGATACCGCCAAGCATGCCTTGTCCGCCGACGATGAGCACCTCCCCATCGGGCAACAATGTGGCCGTGTGACCCGCTCTAGCCACGCCCATGCTGCCGGTGGCGGTGAACGTCCCAGCCGCTGGGTCGTATAGCTCCGCGACCGCGAGGAAGTTGCCACCGACCGTACCCTGTCCGCCAGCGATGAGCACCTGCCCGTTGGGTAACAACGTCGCGGTAGGTGCCTGCCTGGCCACTCCCATGCTGCTGGTCGGGCTGAACATCCCGCTCGCGGGATCGTATAGCTCGGCGCTCGCGAGAGAGCCGCCACGTGCTCCGCCTACGATGAGCACCTGCCCGTTGGGCAACAGGGTCGCGGTGTGGTTCCACCTGGCCGTGTACATGCCGCCGCTGGCGGTGAATGTCCCGGCGCTTGGGTCGTATAGCTCCGCGCCCGCGAAATCCCCCTCGGCACCAGTTCCGCCAGCAATGAGTACCATCCCACTGGGCAACAATGTCGCCGTGTGGGAATACCTTGCCGGGCCCATGCTCCCAGTGGCGCTGAATGTACCGGCGGTTGGGTCGTATAGCTCCGCACTTGCGAGAGCGTCGCTGGTACCGAGGCCGCCGGCGACCAACACCTTTCCGTTGCCCAATAGCGTCGCCGTGTGCAAATACCTGGCCGTCCCCATGCTGCCAGTGGCGCTGAATGTCCCGGTCGTGGGATCGTACGTTTCCGAGCTCCCATCTGACTCGATAATCGCTCCGCCGGCGATCAGCACTTTCCCGTCGGGCAACATGGTCGCCGTGTGTCCCTGCCTTGCCTCGGCCATGCTGCCCGTCGCGACGAAGACCCCGCCTTGGTTGCCGGCAGCATCGGGTGGACTGGCATCGGCGCCAGCGCTGCCGCCCGCGCCCCCATCGTCGACCGCGCACACGCACGCTGCGAACGAGCTGTTCGTGGGGCACACCTGCACGCCGTGCTGGCCGGCCGGGCACGCGCAGTCGACGTTGGCGTCGGGAACACATTTGGCGCTTTGACCCCCACCGCCACAACCGCACAAGGCCGCCACGAGAAGACACCAAAACACGACGCGCGACCTGACCGCCAGGTGGACCATAGTCGCGCTCGGTCAGTCCTTGATGCGCGCCTGAACTTTGGCAGACGCGAGTTCGCGGAGCGCGTCGGTGGCGACCCAGCGGGCGCTACGGGCTGCGGGATCACCGCCGCGCTCCCCGCCAGCGCGCTGGTTGGCGGCGGTGCGGATCCTCTCGGCGCAGGCAATGGCGGCCGCATTGAGCGCCCGGTTGCGCTTGCCGATGTTGCGGAGCGCCCAGTTCACCGCCTTCTTCACGAAGTTGCGCTCGTCGAAAGCACCGCGCTGGATCAGCGGCAGCAGCTTTGCGAAGGCCCGGTTGCCGGCTGATTTATCGTGCACCGCCAGGCCCGCCATCAGGGCGAAACCGGCGCGCTTGACCCACTCCTGGTCGCGCCCTGACCACTTTCTCGCCTTGCCCCACGCGTGCTTGGTCAGGTCGAACAGGCTGGTGGTCGCCTGATCGCAGATATCCCACGAGTCGAAGTTGCGCGCCCACGCCTCAAGTTGCTGGTCGCCGACCAAAGCCGGATCGTCGACGAAACAGGCCAAGAGCCGCGCCTCATGGTTTCCCGTAGCCCACAGCGTGAGCGCCAATGGGTGGTTCGTGCCTAGCCGCTTGGCGACCTTGCGCAGTTGGTAGACAGAAACGCCGAACGCGTTGACGACCTTGATCCCGTAGCGAGCCATGCCGGCCCGGTTTTCTTCACTGCCCAGCGCGCGCAGCTCGGCAAGAATGTCCGCAACTTCTGGGTGCGTGGTGCTCGGGATCCTCATGGAACACGTGCGCCCATTGTACATGCAAAAGCTCCCGAAAGATCAGCTTGGCTGGCCAACTCGCCCGGTGCGGACATCGCTGCTATAAGGAGACCTGACATGGAATCTCTACGGGTAGACGCCCTCGTCATTGGCGCCGGACCAGGCGGCTATGTGGCTGGCATCCGGCTCGGGCAACTGGGCAAGAAAGCCTTGGTGGTCGAACGGGACAAGGCGGGCGGGGTGTGCCTGAATGTGGGTTGCATCCCATCCAAGGCGCTCATCAATGCGGCCAAGCTGTACGAGAAGATCGCGCACGGGGCGGACATGGGTATTTTGGCTGACAACCCGCGGGTTGACATGGCCAAGCTGCAGTCGTGGAAGGACGGCGTGGTGGGCAAGCTCTCGGCGGGCGTGCGCCAGTTGCTGAAGGCCAATGGCTGCGACTGGCGCAGCGGAAGCGCGCGCCTGCTCGCGCCGGGCAGGGTCGAAATTCAGGGCACCGGCCCTGACGCCGGCAAGACGGTCGTGGTGGAAGCCGCACACATCGTGATCGCGACGGGCGCGCGGCCAGTGCAAATCCCGGGATTCGCCTTTGACGGAGTTCGCGTGGTCGATTCCACCGGTGCGCTCGCGTTGACCGAAGTGCCGCGACGTTTGGTCGTGATCGGTGCCGGCTATATCGGCATGGAGATCGGCACGCTCTACGCCAAGCTGGGCAGCCGCGTGGTCTTCGTCGAGGCTTTGCCGACCATCTTGTCCGGAAGCGAGCCTGATTGTGTCCAGGTGGTGGCGCGAAAGGCGAAGCAGCTCGGCATGGAAATCATCGTCGACGCCCGAGCCAGCGGCTGGTCGGAAAACGGCGACCGTGCGGTAGTGACGATCGCGAGCAAGGCCGGCGAACGCCAGCTTGACGCTGACAAGATCCTGGTCGCGGTGGGCCGCCAACCAAACAGCGACGGGTTGGGCCTGGAGGCGGCCGGTGTGCGGGTGGAACGCGGCTTCATCCCGGTGGACCGCAAGCTGCGCACCAACGTGGCCGGCATCTACGCCATCGGCGACGTGGTGGGGCAGCCCCAGCTCGCGCACAAGGCCTCGCGCGAGGCCGAGGTGGTGGCCGAGGTCATCGCGGGCCGGGCCGCCGAGATGGATGCGCAGGTCATCCCGTCGGTGGTGTTCACCGATCCAGAGATCGCGTCCGCCGGACTCACGGTCGCCGAGGCGGAAAAGCAGGGACGGCAGGTCACCCTGGGCAAGTTCCCCCTGCTGGCGCTGGGCCGCGCCCTCGCCAACCGCGACAGCGAGGGATTCGTGAAGGTAGTGATGGAAAGCGCAAGTCGCCAGGTGCTGGGCGTCCACATCGTGGCCAACGGCGCGGGCGATCTGATCGCGGAGGCTGCCTTGGCGATCGAAATGGGGGCTTTGGCGGGCGACATCGCCGGCACCATCCACGCCCACCCCACCTTGCCCGAGGCCATCATGGAGGCTGCCAAGGCCGCCTTGGGCGAAGCCATCCACATTCAGAATCGGAGGTGATGCGTGCGGGTGCTAGTCACCGGCGGCGCCGGGTATATCGGGTCACACACAGTGGGGTTGCTGCGCGCGCGCGGCGACTTCGTAGTGGTGCTCGACAGCCTGGAATTCGGACATCGCGAGGCCATTGGCGACACGCCCCTAGTGGTCGGCCGCACCCAGGAGCAAGCCCTGGTCAGGCAGGTGATTGGGGATCACCAACTGGACGCGATCATCCACTTCGCCGCCTACAAGGCCGCGGGCGAGTCCATGAGCAAGCCCGCCAAGTACTTTGACAACAACGTCTACGGTTCGCTCTGTCTTCTGCAGGCAGCCCAGCAAAGTGGCGTGCGGCGCTTCGTCTTTTCCTCGACTGCGGCGGTGTATGGCACCCCGCAGTCCCTGCCCGTGCACGAGGACGCGCCCCTGCGTCCAGAAAACCCCTACGGCGAGAGCAAGCTCTTGGTGGAACAGATGCTGCGCTGGTTTGACACCTGCCACGGCCTGCGTGCGGTAGCCCTGCGCTACTTCAACGCCGCCGGCGCTGCTCTCGATGCCAGCAACGGCGAAGACCCGCGTTTCGTGCAAAACCTGATCCCGTTGGTCATGAACGCGGCCACCGGGCGAGCCGCCAAGGTCTCGGTCTTCGGCACCGACTATCCTACGCCCGACGGCACCGGCATCCGCGACTACATCCATGTGTTGGATTTGGCCGAGGCGCATGCCCTGGCCCTCGATTTTCTCGCGGCCCACGACCGCTCAGAAGTGTTCAACCTGGGCACCGGCCAGGGCGCATCGGTGTTCGAGGTCCTGCGGGAAGCCCGGCGCGCCAGCGGCGTGAACATCCCCACCGAGAACACGGCTCGCCGCCCCGGCGATCCCGCGGCGGTGTGGGCGGACAACCGCAAGGCGCGCGCGGTGCTCGGCTGGCAGCCGCGCTACGGCCTGCGCGAAATCGTCGAAACCGCCTGGGCCTGGCACAAGAGCCACCCGGACGGCTTCGGCTGAATATAGCTATTTCACACAGAGGGCGCTGAGGATGAAGAGGTCGGATGAGAAGAAGGTGTTCGGACGGACAAAGCCCACCCCTCTCCTTCTTATCAGGCGCTGTGGCCTCTGTGTCTTTGTTAGGAAGAGCTGACTTCGATCCACTGTCGGCGCGACACTGGGGCTGGCGGTGGAAATCGACTACTTCTTCTTNNATCCAGAAGCGCGTCTTTTCTCCCTCGACCATCAAGGGCACGCCCTCGGTCCAACCTTTGATCACGCCCTGGAGTGGGAACGTCGCGGTTTGACCACGCGTGACCGAGCTGTCGAACATCTTGCCGTCGGTGGTCCACCCCGTGTAGTTAGCCTCGACCGTGTCGTCAGGCTTGGGGTGAACCTTGCCCTTGCCTTTCTGCAAGACCTTGTAGGCCAGGCCCGACTTGGTCTTCTTCGCGCCCTTGGGCGGTGCCGCCACGTCCGACGGAACCGGCGGCGGCTTGATGCCCGCGGTGACACCGAGCAGCTCGACATCGAAGACCAGGGTGCCTGATGGACCGCCGGGCCGGTGAGGTGTGTCGCCATAGGCCAGGTTGGCCGGAATCCAGAAACGCCGTTTCTCTCCCACCACCATCAGTTGCAGACCCTCGGTCCAACCCTTGATCACGCCATTGAGTGGAAACTCCGCCGGCTGGCCGCGCTGGACCGAGCTGTCGAACATCTTGCCGTTGGTCATCCAGCCAGTGTAGTGCACCTTGACCTTGTCCCAGGCATTGGGCTTTTCGACGCCGGTGCCCTTCTGCAGAACCTTGCTGGCCAGGCCGCTCGCGCTCTTCTCAGCATCGGCGGGCGCCGCGGCCACATCAGCCGGAGCTGGGATCTGGGGCGGCTCCGGGGGCTGGACCGGCTTGGCAGGAGCAGGAGCTGGTGGTGGTGCCGGCGGCGTCTTCCCCTCTGCTTCGCGCTTGCACGCGAGGGAGGCAAGACCGATGAACAGAGCCAGAAGGGTTGTCTTTCGCATGGGGGAACTCTTGTCACGATCCCGCCAGGTGTCAACCCCCGTCAGCGCGGATGCAAGGCTGCCCTGTGAACCTCTGGCCAATCAGGGTACAAAGGGCAGGCATGGCCCTGTTTCAGAAGCCTGCCCGCACGCCCGCGGAGATCGTACGCGGTCGACCGCTCGACATCTCTCCCACCGAGGTGGCGTCGCTGGACGAGGACGAGTGGTACCGCCGGGTTTTCCGCGGCGATGAAGTTCCCCAGCTAACCCTGCGCACGGTGGTGATGGGCTCGCTGCTCGGGTTTCTGCTCGCGTTTACCAATCTGTATGTGGGCCTGAAAACCGGCTGGGGCCTGGGTGTGGCGATCACAGCCTGCATCGTCTCATTCGCCCTGTGGAACGCCTGCCTGAAACTCGGTCTGGCCCGCACGCCGCTATCCATCCTCGAAAGCAACTGCCTGCAATCCACAGCTTCGGCCGCCGGGTATTCTACCGGCAACGCAATGGTCTCCGCCGTCCCGGCGCTGCTCATGCTCAGCGTGACGCCGCAAAATCCAGCCGGCCAGCAACTGCCCTGGCCGGTTCTCGCCGTCTGGATCTTCTTCCTGGCCATGCTGGGGGTTGCCCTGGCCGTGCCCATGAAGCGCAGCATGATCAACCAGGAACGCTTGCGTTTCCCCTCGGGAATCGCCGCCGCCGTCACTCTGCAGTCACTCTTCAGTCAAGGCCGCGAGGCATCCGCCAAGGCCAAGGCTCTGTTCTACGGAGCGCTGATCGCCAGCGTGCCGCCCGTTATCATGGACCTGCCTTTGCGTCCGGGCGCTACCCCGGGCACCCGCAGGGGCTTGGTTGCAGACACCTCGCCCATTTTCAATTGGTTGCCCACCCGCGGCGCCAACCCGAAGACCGGTGCGGCCTTCAGTGCGGCCGAGTGGAACATCCTGCTGGAAAACAAGCTGGTCATGATCGCAGTGGGCGCGCTCACCGGGCCCCGCATCTGCCTGTCCATGGTCGTCGGTGGTTTGTTGCTCTGCTATTGGATCGGACCGGCTGGGCTGACTGCGGGCGCTGTGCACAGTCCGGCCCATGCCTGGCGCGAAATCGGGGTCTGGGTGGGCGCGCCCATCATGATCGCCGAGGGCCTGCTCGGCCTTGCTTTTCAGGGACGCACAATCAGCCGCGCCCTGCGTGGCCTGGTCACGCGTGGCGGTCCGCAAGCCCATGCCGCCGTGGAAGTGCCAACAAGCTGGTTCGCCGCCGGGACGTTGGTGGCCACGGTGGGCGTGTTGGCCCTTGGTCACCTGTACTTTGGCATTCCCTGGCACCTGGGCCTGCTGGCGGTGCTGCTGACCTTCTTCCTTTCTCTGGTGGCCTGCCGGGCCACCGGCGAGTCCGACATCACGCCGGTCAGCGCACTGGGAAAGGTCATGCAACTTGTGTATGGCGTGCTCATTCCGCAGAACGCAACCGCCAACCTCATGACCGCCAGTATCACCGCCAACGCCTCAGTCGCGAGCGCTGACCTGCTGACCGATCTCAAGTCAGGCTATCTGCTCGGTGCGCATCCACGCCGACAATTCTTGGCCCAGTTTTTCGGCATCTTCGCCGGCACTGCGGCCACCGTCCTCGGCTATCGCCTGCTGGTGCCCGACGCAACCGTGCTGACGGGAACCTCCAGCAGCCCGGCTACATTTCCCGCTCCCGCGGCCCAGGCCTGGCTGGCCGCGGCCCGAGTTTTTCAAGGTGGGATCCACAACCTTCACCCGATGGCGCGCGCCTGCCTCTTTTGGGGCCTTGCTGCCGGTGTCCTGCTGGTCGTGATCGAGCATGCCCTGCCCAAGTATCGAAAATGGCTTCCCTCTCCCACCGGCCTGGGCCTGGGGTTCATCATGCCGTTCTTCAACCCGCTCTCCATGTTGCTGGGCGCCCTCTTGGCCTGGTTCTGGTCGCGGCGCAGTTCCGCGCACGCGGATCGCTACGTGATTCCCGTGGCCTCCGGGGTGATTGCCGGCGAATCCATCGTCAGTGTCGCCATTGCGCTAGTCAAGAGTCTGCTGTTGCGACCGTGAAGGAGCAGTTCTACACGCCCAAGGCTGGATCCAGTTCTGTCCGTAGCCCGACTAGCCATTTCGCCTGGCCTCTAGCGGGGCGGTGACGACCGCTCGATCTTGAGCTCGCCGTAGGAGGCTCGGTAGACGACCGACACCATGTGCCCGTCCGTATCGATGACCATGGCTCCCGACATCTTTCCAAAGGGCGTCTGATCCACGAAGTCATAGGTGTGCTCGCCGTGTGCGCCGTCGGTCTTGCGCGTGATCTCGTAGCTCTCGTCTTTCACACCGGGCTTTACGCTGGCAACGGGAGCCAGAAACACGAGCACGCCCCGAACCACGGCCGTGGCGCCGGGCGCGAGCTGGAAGGCGCGTTCAGCGATGGGCAATAGGGTCGCGGCGTCGAAGCGATCGAACACGTCGTCGGCGCCCATGGGGATCTCGTCAGTCACGGGCTTTCCGCTGAGGTCACCAGTGAAGTGCGCTTTTCCCCCGGAGGCGGTGGCGGTGCCGTGGCGCTTTCCGTCCTCGTCGAGCGTGAGCTCGCTGGCGTGGCCCGAGGGATCGATCTCCAAGCGCAGCGTCGACAGCTTCGGGCGTGGCGGGCGCGCGGCGGTTTGCGCGACGATCGTCCGGCGGCCGTCCTTGTGGACCTCGACGGCGAGGCGCGTGGCGCCCGTGGGCGTACCGGCGAAGCTCACGTTGAAGGTGGCGCGCCAGGCGACCTGGCCGCCGGTGAGCGCGAGCGGCGGCGCGTCGTGGAACCAGTCGGCGCCACCGCCTGTGGCCGAAGCGGGCGGCCAGGCGCGATCCTTGGCGAGCCGATCGAGCGCCGCTTCCAGCTTGACTGCGGGGAGCCACTGGCCGCGCAAGACCACCCCGCTCGCGCGCGCGGCATTGTGCACGTCGGCCAAGGGATTGCCGTCGACGAGGATCAGGTCGGCGCGCAGCCCGGGCGCGACACGACCGAATTCGCGTTCGGTGTGGAGGAACTCGGCGGCATCAGTGGTACCGGCGCGCAGCGCCTCGAACGGCGTGAGCCCCGCCTCGACGAGCAACGCCAGCTCCTCATGCACCGCGAACCCGGCGATGACAAACGGGTTCGACGTGTCGGTGCCGAGGAGCAGGCGCGCACCGGCGTCGCGCAGCGCGCGGGTCACGCGCTCGTCGAAGGCGACGAGCGCGCGCACGGTCGCGAAGTCTTTGGTGGTCATGCCTTGCATGCGGAAATCCTTCTTGGGATCCCAGTCGGCGAGCTGCTCGGGCGACACGTATTTGACGGCAGGCAGGCGGAGCAAGGCGTCGCGGTCGTCGAGCGCGGCGAAGCGCTCGAAGAAGACGAGTGTCACGCAGTTCCACACGCCGGCGGCTTTGGTGCGGCGGACGATGTCGGCGAGCTTGGCGTCGTCGACGTGGGCGAGGGCCACGCGGCTATTCGCCCCGACTTCGGGCTTGCCGAGTGCCGGCGAATGGTCCTCTTGCACGGCCATGAGGTAGCCGTTCAAGTGCTCGATCGATTCCTGGCCGCCGGCGGCGAGCACGCCGTCGAGCCCCACGGCCTCGGGGACATGGCCGACGACGCGCAGGCCGTACTTTCTCGCGGCCGCGAGAATCCCGAGGTACGCGTCCTTACCCAGCCGCGAGTACACCTTGACGAAGTCGTAGCCGGCCGCCTTTTCGGCGGTGAGCTCTTTGTCGGCCTCTTCGGCGTTCTCGATGGCCAGGGAGCCGGGCCAAACGGGCGGCTTGCCGTCGAGGATCGGGCCGGTGGTGTAGACGGTGGGCCCAAGGGCGCGCCCGGCGGCGTAGTCGGCGCGCGTGGCCAGCGTCTGGGGTGTGCCCCACATGTTGCGGATGGTGGTGACGCCGTTGGCGACATAGAGTGTGCCATCGTCAGCATCGTCCAGGTGCACGTGCATGTCGACGAGGCCAGGCATCAGCCACTTGCCATGGCCGTCGATACGTGTGGTGCCGTCAGGGACACGCGTGCTCGCCGCCGGGCCGAGCGCGGCGATCCGGTCTCCGCGGATCAGGACGGTCTGGTGCTCCAGCACGTGATCCGCATCCATAGGGACGATCGAGACATCAACGAACGCCAGCCCCTGCTCCACAGGAGCCATTGGCTCCACCGTTCGCACATGCCCGGTGCCACAACCCAAGGCCAGAAGCGCGATGAGCTTCTTCACGACACCTCGATCCCTATTCAGAAAGTGCAGGACTGGCTGGGGGCCGATCATGGTTGGCATGATCGGTGAGGGCGCGGGTGAGCACAAGAGATTCATGCGCCCCCCACTCTGCATCTGTGACGTGAATCACAGTATCGCATGGGCTCTCGACGGCGTCTCCGCTCACGACAAACGCGCCTCTTCCGCAGGCCTTCACTTGGCGTCCGGGAGATGCAGCGACCACAGGCGTTTCAGATGGTCAGCTGGTAGGCCAGGTAACTTTGAAACTCTTCTCGTCGGGTCCGACCGTCAGAACATCGCGACTCATCCACTCGGCGACAAACATGTCACCAGCATGGCGAAAGACGATGCATCACACAAGCGACTTAACGTTTGAGAAAGTCCATCAACCAGGTCATCGCCGGACGCAGGCTGCCGTCGCTGCTCATGTACTGTCCGTAACCGCCGCCTAACCTCCAATCGGTACCCAGTTCGGGCCTGTCGGGAATTAGGATCGGCTAGCAGGTTTTCCCGAGCATAGGCGGCAAAGGGCATGAGCGCGAAGAGATAGGCGATGAACGCCGCCAGAAAGCGGAAAACGCTCCGCTGATGACGCAGAACCAGGAAACGAAAGGCATCCCGTTGCCCGGCGAGGGTCTGATGTATGAGGAAGGAATCCTCCATCGGCGTACTTCTGCTTATACCGCCGCCCGCGCAGAAGGTTCCCGCCCGACGCGCAGATTCCGCTACTTGGGCCCGGCGCCGCTCTCGATCGCTGCTTGCAGGCCGCTGGTATCGTCCAGCGTGTACGTGTAGGACGAGGCCGGATTGAACACGCTGCTGGCTTGCAAGTCAGCCGGTGCAGCTCCTGACGTGCCCGAGTACAGGTTGCCGCTGGAGCGAATGGCGCTGCTACCGTCGGAGTAGCTGGTCGTATTGATAGGGGTCTTGACCCCGACGAACACATTGTTCTCGGTTCGGAGATTCGCGCCCACTCCCACGCCGATGCAGTAGTCGTCGCCCGCCGATGTGTACAGGTTGTTGAACAAGTGCACACGACCGAAGCGCACCCGCGGCTGGCGTTCGACCACATAGTCAGCCCACCAGTTGTGGTGCCAGGTGATGGTCAGGTGCCCGGTATCCTCGCTGGCATTGCTGTCGGAATGCCCGACGAGATTGCTGTAGCGATGGCCGCTGGCGCCGGTTGAGTCGGATCCACTGTTGTCAGTGCGCGCAGACGAGTAGTGGAACTTGGTCCACGAGATCGTGATGAAGTCACAGGCATGGGTGATGTCGAGGTTTCCGTCAGTCCCATCCGAGATGTCGTCATGATCGAACCATATGTGATCCGATTGACCCTGAATCGTAATGGCATCATTGCCCGAGGAACAGCCGGTGCCAGATGAGTAGTCTGGGTCAAGCGCGCAGTTGCCGACCGCGTAGCCGACGATCTTAATGTTGCGAATTATGATGTTGGACTGCTTGTTGATGCCGAGATGTCCATGGATCTCGGCCCCGCACAGGCCAACAATCGTCTTGTTCGAGCCCATGGTCACGCTTCCCGCGGCCAGCACACCCTTGACGTAGATCACTGCGGCGGTCGTGCCCTTTGCCGCACTCTGCAGGGCTGCAAGGGTGGATACTGTGACCGGCGCGGCATTGCCGCCGCCCGTGGTCGAGCCGGACGCGGTCGCCCAACCAATGAGCGGGCTGGCAGCAGGCGGCGTGGTACAATCGCCAGTGCCGCCCGCGCCGCCGGTTGCGGATGAGCCAGCGTCTCGGTTCCCACCCGCGCCGGCCAACCCGGCATCTCTGGTCCCACCGGATCCGGTTCCGCCACTACCTGCGGCCCCTCCGCTGCTGGGCGTTCCTCCCGTGGCCACCGCACCTCCCCGGCCGCCCGAAGTTCCGCCGCTGCTGCCAATCGTTCCACCGCTACTGCCCATGGTCCCGCCGCTCGCCACAGTCCCACCGCTGTTCCCGCCTCGGCCGCCGCTGGCCACAGCGCCAGTGGTCCCGCCCGTGCTCGTGCTTCCGCCGCTTCCGCCCGCGCCGACCCCGCCTGTTCCGGCACCGCCTTCCGGTGATCCTCCCATCACCGTTCCCGTGGCGCTCGCGCCACCAGATCCGGCCACACTGCTGCTGCCGCCAGCGCCACCTGCACCAACAGTGCCGCCCTGGCCGCCGACTGTCTGGGAGCCGGTCCCGCCGCACGCGACTGCGAGCAGGATCGGCAATATGGAAATACCCAGGAAAGAACGCGTCACGAACATGTGATGGCCTCTATGTGTAGTTGTTCGGCGCGAACTGCAGGGCTCAAACAATCTGCCACCGTCGTGACGACCGACGCACGCCAGCGCGCGCAGCGCCCCAATCGGGCCTATGATAGCGGCGTGACCTCGCGGGCCACTCTCCGTTCGCGCCTGCTGATCTTTGGCGGGCTCTACTTCGCCCAGGGTGTGCCCTGGGGCTTCTTCACCGTGGCCATCGCGCTCCGCCTCACCTCGCTGGGTCTGTCTCCCGCGGGCATCGGCGATCTGATGTTCGTAGCCGCCCTGCCCTGGGCAGGCAAGCCCGTACTCGGCCTGTTGGTAGATCGGCTTTCCTTCGGCCGATTTGGCCGACGGCGGCCCTTCATCCTGCTGGCCGAGGCCGGCATGGCGCTCAGCCTGCTGGCCATGGCCTTCGCCAACCCGATCGCCGACCGGACGCTATTCTTGGCCCTGCTATTCCTGCACAATCTTCTCGCCGCGGCTCAGGACGTGGGGACCGACGCGCTGGCCATCGATCTTCTGGCCGAGAACGAGCGCAGCCGCGCCAACGGCATCATGTCCGCGGGAAAGTTCGCCGGCGTGGTGCTGGGCGGCCAAGGCCTGCTCTGGGTTGCGGGCGTGGCGGGCTGGCCGGCTGCCTTTGCCCTGGCCATTGCGCTCTTGCTGGTGCCAGCCACCCTGGTGTTCGGAGTGCGCGAGTCGCCGGCACCCGCGCAACGCCCGCGCCTGCTCAGAGCAGCCCTGCGGGCCTTCTCCAGCCGGGTCGTGCTGCTGGCAGCCGGCTTCGCGCTAGTTGTCGACCTGGCCGACAGCCTCATCTTCCCACTCACCTACCCTCTCTTTCGCAATCAACTCGGCTTCTCCGAACAGCAGGTGGCGACCCTGGCCACCGTCGGTGGAATCGTGAGCGCGCTGGGCTCTCTGTTGGGCGGCGTGCTGGGCGATCGGCTCGGCTGCCGACGCACGCTCGCCGGTGCCTGCCTGGCTTTGGCGGGCATCAACCTCGGATTCTCCGCGTGCCGAGAGCTGTGGGGCCACTTTGCCGTGCTGCTCGCGTACACGACTGTAGATGGCCTCGTGGTCGGGGTGGCCTACGCCACCACCCTGGCGCTCTTCATGGATCTCACCAACCCGCGCGTCGCCGCCACCCAATTCCAGATCTACATGGCGCTGTTGAATGTCAAAGACGCGTGGGCGCAGAAGCTGGGCGGGCGCCTGGCCGAGCGCATCCCGGCGCCCGCCATGTTCGGCCTCAGCGCTATCGTCGAAGTGTTGCCCCTCGTGCTCCTCTTTTGGCTCGACCGCCGCCGAGCCCAAGCAGACTTCGCCCGCGACCTGCCGCCCGCCGCGGGAAATATTGGCTAGAGCACCGAACCAAAGTTTCAGTGAACCTGCCTGAGTGCATCGGGTTCGCCCACCAAGGAAGCAGTTCAGCGGAGGTACGCGGCCAGGCCGATGCCCTGATCCTTGACTGCTTTGGCAACCACTTTCGCGATCTGGGCCGCGCCTGCCGCTTCGAAGTGGGTATGGTCGTCGCAGAAGAACTTGCCGACAGCACTGGTGGTCGAGGTGTAGTCGCCGCTGTTCGGGCAAAAGCCGAGCGAGGTGTAGAACGCCGCCGACAGTGCGGTCAAGTCGATGACAGGGACGTCGTTGGCTTTGCCCGCGGCTTTGGTTTCGCTGACGAAGCCCCGGTTGGTGGTGGCGGTCGAGCCACTGCAGTCAATGTAGCTGGTCGAGGTCAGGAAGACCGGCTGGGTTCCGAGCTTTTTCGCAGCCTCGGCCATGGTCCCGAGGTAGCTTTGGAAGAGCGCCGTCCCGACGTGACGATTGCAGGTCGAATCGCCGTCGTTGATGCCGAACTCGATGAAAAGGTAGTCGCCAGCCTTCATGCCGCTTGTCGTGTCGAGCATGGTCTGCCAGCGAGAGGAATAGGTCTTGGGATCGACGACGCATTCCCCGTTCGAGCCCATGGTCGTTGTGACGTTGGGGTCGTAGAGCCAGGTCTGGATGCTTCGTCCGCCCACCGCGCTGTTGACCACCGTGGCGTTGCTGCTGAGGAGGGGCTGGAACTGGCTGCCCCAACCGCAGGGACAACTGCCGGTACAATCCATCATCGTCGAATCGCCCGCAAGCCACACCTTGATCTTCTTGTTCGGATCGACGCCGCCGTCGCCGCTGCCGCCGGTGCCGGTCGGGCCGTCGCCGCTGCCGCCGGTGCCCGTCGGGCCGTCCGAGCCGCCGCCCGTTCCCCCGCTGCCGCCCCCCTCGGCCCTGCCATCGCGGACGCCTGCGTCGCCGCGGCCGCTGTCTTGGCTTGCATCGGCCGTCGCCGGGGCGGTGCCGCCCGCGCCCCCGGCGGAGGTTCCACCCGAGCCGGGCGTCGTGCTGGTCGAACCGCCAGTCCGCGTGCCGGCCGCGCCGCCGGAAAGTGCGGCCGCCGTCCCGCCACTCGCGCCGGCCGTCCCGCCGCTAGCCGGAACCAAACCGCCCGAGCCACCCGCACCGCCCGAGCTCCCACCCCTTGCAGATGACCCGCCGGTGAGACTCGCTGTGCCGCCGGTACCCGAGCCGCCGCTGCCGGCCATTCCGCCCGTCCCTGGTTCGCCACCCGTTCCAGCAGAGCCTGGGGACGATTGACTACAGGCCAACCCCAGCATCGCGCTCAGTGCGGCAGCGACAATGTCAGGCAGATGGGAACGGCGAATCACCGTGCGGTCTCCGTGCGGGAACGTCTGCGGCCAAGTATACGCGCTCGGCCGACCAGACGTAAGGCATCCGCGCCAGAGTCGCGAGCGAGAGCGCCCGGCCGACACCGAGCCGGGCGTGACTGTAGCCTCGACCTGCCCAAGGTGGTGACCAACACCACCTATACTCTCCTGATTGGACAACGAATCGCCAACTCGGCGCTGTAGTCCGAGCAGTGGCTATTTGTCCCTATTTCACGAATCCTGCGGCCTGGACGTTCTTCAAGACGGCGGCGTCGGTATCATCCGACGGCCGGCCGCTCGTAATGGCGCCTTCGAAGAAGGTTCCATACGAGTGGTTGCTGTTGTCACCGCCGATGCCCAGAACGATGGCCCCCATGTTGTTCCACGTCTTGGGAGAGGCACCGTCGTAAGAGGTTGTCAGATCGCCAGATTGCCCGTTGGCGGACCTGATGACATATTTCCCCGAGCTTGTCTTGAGGATGCCAAAGGGGAAATCCATGGTCATGGGCGGGGTGTTGGGGCACGTCACATTCGATCCTGCGGATCCACAGGCCGATCGGGATCGCGCTCAAAGAGAGTATCCGGTCGAGTAGCTGGTCTGGTACGAGGACTTTCTCTGCCCGTGCTTGCCTTGTTCGCCGCCGCGCAACGAAGCGAGGATGCGAAGCTATCGCCGCCGGCGAGAAGCGATGAGCCCCGCGACCAGCGCTACTAGGCCTACCAGACCCCAGCCCGCGCCGGCCGGCCGCCCGTCCGCAAGACGACACGAGCACCCGTTGCCCGATGCTGCAGACGGCGCGATGGATGATGTGGTTGAGCCGCCGCTGCCGCCTGCGCTTGCAATGGTGGGTGCGCCGCCGCTGGCGCTCACCCCACCTGCGCCCGCGGCGCCGCCGGTGCCGACTTGGCCGCCGCTGGCCAGGACGCCGCCGGAGCCGATGGCCCCGCCGGAACCGATCGCTCCGCCGGAACCGATCGCTCCGCCAGAACCGATCGCTCCGCCGGAACTGATCGCTCCGCCGGAACCGATCGCTCCGCCGCTTCCACGCGCATCGGACCTTCGGTTGTCGCCGGCGGTTTCGCCGCGAACGCTCACGTCGGGAGTGGTCGCCGAACCCGCGTCTGACGACGCGCTGTCGACGACGCCACCGTCGATGGTGACGCCTGTGTTGGCCGTGGCGTGGAGAAAACAAGCGGCGGTGTTTATGGCGCAGCTCCGCCGCCCGGCACGGTTCTGTTCGATGAAGGTGACCGTCGAATTCGTGTTGACCACGTCCACCACTGCGACGTGTCCGGTGGTCGAGTCCGCACCGCACGATCCAGGCGCGAAGACGATCAGATCACCGTGCACTGGCGTCGTGGTCTTCTCCAGGCCACTCGGGATGGTGCCATCGCACCAGACCCCGGCATTGCCGTTGGGCACGCTCTTGATACTCCAAGTGAAGTGCAGATAGCGCTGCGCCAGCTCGGTGCATTGGTAGCCTCCGCTGAACTGCGTTCGCACCCAGTCCGAGCCTGCCGATGCGGTGGCGGTGTCGACGCCGTTGTTCGAGTAGATGGCGCTATTGGTCGAGTCCGTGCACTGCTGGTAGGCAGGGATCCCGTCGACGATACGGTTGCTCGGCACCGTCTCGTTGCAGATGTTGGCGGCCGCGCTCGACCGGCAGATGGCGGAGACGAACAGGAAGGTGGCGAGCTGTCTCAAGCTGGCAGGCAGTCTCATGGTTCACATTCCTGCGACGCAGGGCGCGCCATGATGTCTCCGGACTATTAGGGGGCTCCGGCCTATGGAAACATCAGGAAGATTGGGACCATGCTCACTGTGTCGGGTCCACAACTCGTCCCATGAAAAGGATGGCACCGGTGGGCTCATCACGCACGAAGTAGAAGAAGGGACGGTTAGCCACGACGCTAATCTGTGGAACGCCAGATCCCATCGCCACACCGCTGGCAGCCGCGGCTTCCGTGCCCTTCTCCCCAACTGAGATGAACGCCCGCTGCAACACATCCTGAATAAATAGGGATCTGCTGCCATCCATGCCCGAGAAGTCAGCTAGCGCACCATCGAAAGCGTTCTGCATGCCCATCTACCCTCTTCCGAAAAGCTAGCAGCTCCACGATTCCCTCCTGCCCCTTTGTGACCTTCAATGTACTCCCTTTCTTGGTTTTCGTCGCAGCTCCAGGGCGCGAGATGCTGTGCGCCGCGGCGCACACCTCCGCCCAGCTGCTGCGGTCCGCTCACAGGCTGCTGCGAACCGCGCCCACCAGCATCACCACCTGCATGACCAGGGCTCGGTCGCCCTCGACCTGCAGGCGGCCAGCGAGCAGCGCCTGCAAGGGGGCGAGCGTACCTTGCGCCAGCTCTTCGCAGGTGCGGCTGTCCACGCGCACGGTTGCGCGCGGACGGCCGGCGCGCATGCCTGACCGGCCAGACGCCACGTCGATGATCCAGCGTCGCCGGCGGCGGCCCTCGATTTCGAAGCTGATGCGTCCGTCGATCTGCGCCAGCAGGCCGATCTTCCCTTCATCAACGCACAATAGATCCATCACGTCCGCGTCCGGTGGCAGAAGAACGGGAAGGTCGGGATCGTCGCGAAGCAGGGCGAGAAAATCGGCCCCGCTCTGCCGGAGCCACAGATCAGGATCGCAGTCCGGGATCGTGCCACGCCGCAAGCCCGGCTCGCGACGTTGCACGCTCAACCCTTCTTCCGTGGCGCAGATATCCCATTCACCGCCGCCCTGACCCGAAAGCGTCACCCGCACCGAGGGGCTATCGGGTGGCGGACGTCGAGGCGCGGCCGCAAAAGCACGCGGCAACCAGAATTCGATAATCTCGCTTGCCGGAGCATCAGCCGGCGGACGGCTCCATCCGCTCACCGCCTAGCGCCGCCTCTTGCCGGTCAGCTTGGGCATCGCCTTTCCGGGGCGCTTTCCCTGCGGATGACGGGTTTTCTCGCGACGCTCGCCCTTGCTGCGCGGCTCGCGTCGCGTGGGCCCCCGATCTCCATGTAGGCGCATGTCCACTTGCCGACGTGCAACACTGGCGGACAACACCTCGACCTTGACCGAATCGCCGAGCGAGAAGGTACGGCCCGATCGCCGGCCCACCAGCCGACAGGCCACCTGGTCGTAGTCGTAGAAATCGTCGGGGAGAAGATGTTCGGTGCGCACCAGTCCCTCGACAAAGGGCTGGTCCGCGGCCACGAACACGCCGAAGCCGGCCACCCCGGATATGGTGCCGTCAAGCACGTCGCCCACCCGATCGCGCATGAAGAAGGAACGGTACAGGTCGACCACCTCGCGTTCCACCTCCATGGCCTTGCGTTCGGCGAAGGAGGACTCGGTCGCGATCCGCTGCAGCTCCTCGGACAGAACCGCCGGCCCTTGCGCAAGCGGCGGGAAGCCGCCGGCCGGCTTGCCCAAGCTGGCCAGGCGTCGCTTGAGCAGCCGGTGCACCACCACGTCGGGATAGCGCCGGATGGGCGAGGTGAAGTGCAAGTAGGCCGGCGCGGCCAGGCCGAAGTGGCCCACATTGTTGCTGTCATAGGTGGCCTGCTTGAGCGAGCGCAAGGCCTGAAAAGAAAGCGCCTTTTCTGCCGGGTGGCCGCGCAGCCGCTTGAGCACCGCAGCCAAACCCGCAGGTGTGCGGGCTTGTTCCTCGTCGACCTGGATGCCGTAGCGCTCGGCCATGGCGGAGAAGTTGTGCAGCTTCTCGGCGTCGGGCGTCGGATGGATACGCCACAGGGTGGGCTCGCCGCGCTTCTCGAAGCTTTCGCCCACCGCCATATTGGCGGCCAGCATGAACTCCTCGATCATGGCGTAGGCGTGGCGCTCGCCTGGATCGCGGCGCGCGCGCCGGATGTCGCGCACCAACCCCGGATCGTCGTGGTCCAGTTCCACCACGACTTGGGGCAGATCCAGGTCCAGGGCGCCGCGCTGCTGACGCTGCGTCCGCAGCTTGCGCGCGAGTGCATCTAGCCCGCGCAGAGCGGGCAAGAGCGGCTCGTACCTCTTGTGCTTGCCTTGCGCCTTGCCGGCCAGGGCGGCGGCCACCCCCGGATAATCCAAGCGGGCGCGTGAATGGATCACCGCCGCGCAGAAGTCCTGGTCGCGCACCACCAGATTGCTGTCGAAATCGATGCGCACCACCATGGCCAGCCGATCCTGCCCGGCCAAGAGCGAGCAGATATTCCCCGAAAGCGCCTCGGGCAGCATTGGGATAGCCCGATTGGGAAGGTACAGGCTGCAGCCGCGGCTGCGCGCTTCTTGGTCGAGCGCGGTGTCATCGCGCAAGTAGTGCGAGACATCCGCCACCGCCACCCAAAGGCGGCTGATGCCGCCGGGCATCGACTGCAACGCCACCGCATCGTCGAAGTCGCGCGCCGTCTCCGGATCGATGGTCATGAACGGCACGTCACGCAGGTCCGCACGATCGCGCCGGTCGGCGTCCTCCACCTTGCGCGGCATCGCGGCCGCGGCCTGCGCAACCTCGACCGAGAACTCGTCCGCGATATCGCCGCAGGCCAGGACCTTTTCCACCTCGGTCAGCGGATCCTCAGGCTTGCCCAGCACCTTGAGCAGCGTCACTTCCAACGGGGCGCCCTCCTGGGCTGGATAGGCCGCGATCTCAGCCACCACGGCCAAGCCCGGGCGTGGGGGCGCACCGCCCCCGCGCAGAACCACCGGCTCGGTGATGCGCGGATCATCGGGCTGGAAGCGAAGCGTGTTCCCCGCCGCCACGATCTGTCCCGTGATTTTGCCGCGCCCGCGCTCGATCACGCGGACTACCCGGCCTTCAAGCCCGCGCGGTCCCACCCACCATTCGACCTCGACCCGATCGCTGTCCATGGCGGTGTCGCGGCTGCGCCGGTTGACGTGAACATCCTCTGACCCATCCTCCGGCACGACAAACCCGTAGCCGTCAGGATGCACTTTGATTCTTCCCGTGACCACGCGAGGTGTGGGACGCTGGTTTTCTGTGTTCATTTTGCTAGCACAGCATACACGCGCTCGGCGCCGATTCCACCCGCTGCCCGCACCCAGCGACGAGGACATTGCGCGCCTGGCGCGTGCCGTGTGCGGGAAGGTCACGCGCCACCTGGGGCAGCTCACTGACCGGCCGCCGCTTTCTGGACTGCATCGCTGCCCTCACCCATGGCGACCGCCTCCACGGCACCTGGCACGACCGCAGCGCCGAGTACCGCGCTCGCGCTGTGGGAGAGGAGATCAAGCCTGGCGATTTCACCACCTCCTACGACGTCAAGCTCACACCATTGCCCTGCGTCCTCGACAAATCCGTTGACCAGCAGCAGGCCCACTACCGTCGCGCGGTCCGCGAGATCGACGCCGCGGCCGCCGCCGCCAACAAGGACAAGAAACGCACCCCCTTGGGCGTCCAGGCCATCCTCGACCAGAATCCCCATCATCGCCCCGACGCCCCCGATCGCAGCCCAGCCCCGCTGGTCCACGCCCACGACGACGAGAAACGCGACGAGTACCTGCACGCCTACCGCGTCTTCGTCATCAACTTCCGCTCCGGCGTCGACAGCATGAAGGCCAAGGCCAAGCAGATCATCGACATGTTCCCTGACTGGGCCTTCCCGCCGGCCTTGCCGTTCAGGGCGCTGGCACCGCATGCTGCGGCCTGACCGGCTTCCCGACCGTGACTTCGAAGCGCGAAGGCGAAGCCCCGTCCGGCATCCCTGGTCAGCCGCATGGTCCGGCCCGACGGAACTTGGAAGACCGCGATTTTGGCTCTAACCACGCCTGTGGCAAGCTTGCGGCGCCGTCTCGACTCCCGCGCCCGCGCCGTCACGTAACGATCTCGGCGCTCCCTCGTCGCGACTCAATCAAGACTCTGGAACCGTACTTCGGGAACCGTACTTCGGGAACCGTGCTCGCGGCGCGCCCTTGCCGCCCCTCGGCGAGCACCCAGATCCGCCTCGCGGAGCGCGCGTCCGCCGTCGGCGATGGCGTGGCAGGGTTCTCTGATGCAGAAAAACCTGCTTCATTTCGACTAGGCACAGAGATCCATCGCGACCCCGCTTCCGTAGTCGTTGGATATCTCCGTCAAGAATCCGCAGTATCTGCGGGCACCTGGGCTGGCACTCGGCGCATTCGGTGCATTGGGACAGACTCAATGCTAGAAAATATACGACGAGGCGAGGAAAATGTAGGCGCACCGGCCGGTCATGTTCGTCACGTGTTCCACCAAAAAACTCTCGGCGGCCTCTCGCCTAATTGTCTGGCCCGAGTCGTATGAGATGATCGTGCCAACGTCGGTAGCGGTGTGCTCCGTCCGGTAGCCGATCGAGAGGCTGCCGCCATAGCGATTCACGTGCTCGTAGTTCGCCGTGTTGGGATTGTTGCCGCTGTCGTCATGGGGAGAGGGCGATGCCGCGAAATCGGTGAAGAAACCGGCGCGAACCGGGAACCTGCCGCGCACGACATACTCGGCCCCGACCGATCCGTTGACGACCAGGTTGCGCTTGATGTGCTGGTCTAGGCCTTCACTCGCCCGGTCGGCGTCGTCGTGCACATCGAGCGGAAGCAGAAACATCGCATCAGCGGCGAATGTCCAGGGACCAGTGACCCACGCAGCGCCGAGCTGGATGCGCCATTGCAGCGTGGGCGATGCGTGCAAGCCGCCCTGGTTGATGGCCCTGCTGCCGGGCGCCACGCCGACGTCTTCGCTAGCGTAGGCGTCGCGGAAGAAGAAGCGCCTGTCCTGGTAGATCCCCGCTTCCTGCGTAAACACGGAGAGCCCCAGCTTCAGGTGGTCGCTCACGTCGTAGCGTGCGCCGAAGGCGCCCACCAGACCCACGACGGTCTGGTCGGTGCGTTCGCTAACGATGAAGAAGTCGCTGGGGTAGGCCGAATTCATGAGGTTGTAGTCTACCGACACCGTGGAGGTGCCGATGAGGACATAGCCGCTCACCCCGAGGCCGAGGCGCCCAAACCGCCGGGCATAGGTCATGCCGGCCCAAATGGTCTGCTCGCTCATGGTGCGGAACTCGGTTTCCGCGCCGGCGGTCCGGCGGTCATCGATGACCAGGGATTGGGGCACGAAGATGCTCACCGCCAAGGCGTTCACCGGCGCCCCGTCAAGTTCAGCGCGCGGCCCCCACTTGAAGACTGCGGAGGTCGACACCGGGAAGGTGTTGATGTCACTGTACGTGAAGTCGTGGCCGGGGCTGAGACCGTCCTTCTCGGCTCCGCTCACGAGGCCGTAGACCGACGCCGACAACGACAGAGACGAGGCCAGCGCAAACGCGATGCCCCCAGGGTTGTAATACGGGCCAGCGCCGTCGTCGGCGAGCGCAGTGGCCGCTCCGCCCATGCCGGCAGCCCGCGACCCCACGAGGTAGGGTCGAATGTTGGCAGAATCTGCGCGCGCAGGGACGCTGCCCAAGAGAACCCCGCAGGCGGCGATGATGGCGACGCTGACTCCGCCGTTGCACGCACCTGACCTGCGCGAAGAACTCCAGCGATTGCACATCGTGGCGCGTACCATCGCGCAAACAGTGACACGCGTCAACTCTGCCAGTGGGGCGGATCTTCTACCTGGCGGCCCGCTCGGCCTCTTCATCCTCGACCGGGCTCCGGCAGCTTGGCTGGCGGACACTCACATAGGCGCGTGCGCAGCCGCGTGGCGATGCGCCCAAGCACACCGAGATCCGCTGGAATGCGACCATGGACGGTGAGGCTCCACGTGTCGACCTATTTGCAGGCCTTCAGCAGCTCTGCTGAACATCGAGGTCCACGAAGCTGCCGTAGCAGGTGCCCGTAACCGTGAGCGGAGCGAACGAACTGGCACGAGTCTCAATACGGCCAGCACGACGAAGATCTTGAAGAAGCCCGCGAGCAATTCCAGGTTGTAAGGCTAGAAGGGAGGTAGTCTTGAATGTCCCGAGCCGCCGCTGCGTTGCCAACTCGGATGGTCTACCCTCATTGAGAGAACGGGCCGGTCGCATTCTTGGCAAAGCTAAAGATGCTGGGTAGAGGGATAGTTTGGTGATGTAGGTGCGTATAGTTTACAGAAGATCCGTTATCGGCGTTTCTTGTGTAGCGCCCAAGTTCAAATG
>PMJO01000117.1 GCA_003158455.1 Myxococcales bacterium
GGACCAGATTGACCGGTTCCACGAAAAGCTGTCCTTCTTGACGAGCAACGCGTCGATAGCGCGGGAGGCCGGTCGCTATGCCGCGTCTCCGGACGCCCTGGGAGCGATGAAGCTGTTCTTCCTCGGAACGGTCGGGCCCGGCAGGGCCTACGAGATGATCGGAAGAGGCGCGAGCCGATTCACCCGTTCCTCAACCTTTGCATCGNNTGCATCGCGGAGCCTGAGCTCGAATCGCGTCGAAGTCACTACCACCTTTGAACCAGGCGTGGAGGAGAAGCCCTATCAATGCGAAAATCGTATGGGCTTTCTCGAAGCAGTTTCCCTGCTGTTCGCGCGTGGCACGCCGGAAGTCGAGCACCCGGAGTGCATCTTCCGAGGGGGACAAACCTGCCGGTACATCATCTCCTGGCGCGCATCCAAGGCAGACCTGTTCAAACGAGTGCGCAACTATGCGGCTGCATTCCTCCTCCCGCTGGTTGCCTTGTCCGTCGTGCAAGCTCCCCTCCGCGGCATTACCCAGGTGTTGCCGTGGGCGCTCGCAATCCTGGCGCTCCTCACCGTGCTCTACCTTTCGCTCGAGAAGAAGGACATGGCTGCGAGCCTGCACAGCCTGTTCGACTCGACCCATCAGCTGGTCAGCCAAATCGAGATGAACCACAACAACGCGGTCTTGACCAGCGAGATCGGCCAGTCCATCAGCAGGCGTTCCGGCTCGGTGGATGTACTCTCCAACGTGGTGAAAGCTTGCAAGAAGTGGCTCGACTACGACCGCTGCATGATCCTGCTGGCGGACAATGGAAAAAGGCGCCTGGTCTTCGGAGCTGGATATGGCCACGACGAAAGAGCGAGCCAGCTCTTGCGGCAGACCGCCTTTCACCTGGACAAACCAGGGTCGCGGGGCGTTTTCGTGCTCTGTTTCAAGCAGCAGAAGTCGTTTTTGGTGAGCAACCTGGAGGAGATTGAAAAGGACATCTCTCTCAAGAGCATGTCCTATGCCCAATATCTGGGCGCCAAGTCGTTCATCTGTTGCCCCATCGTGAGCAACGGCGAATCCATCGGCGTCCTGGCGGTTGACAACGTCAAGACCAAGCGGCCCCTGGTCGAAACCGATCGTAGCCTGCTGATCGGCGTGGCCTCCGTGGTCGGCATCAGCTTGCGCAACGAGGAGCTTCTGAAATCCAAGGACCGTCAGTTCCGCTCCATCCTGCACGGACTGGCCGCCAGCATCGACGCGCGCGATCCGTTGACCCGGGGCCACTCGGAAAAGGTCACGGAGTACACGCAGGGAATCTGTGAAGAGCTCGGGGTTTCGCCAGAGCAGCGCGAGGTGATCTCGACCGCAGCGCTCTTGCATGACTACGGCAAGCTCGCGGTGCCGGACGCGATACTTCGCAAGCCCGGAAAGCTGACCCCACGAGAGCGGGAGCAGGTGAAGATCCACGCGGAGCAGACCGAGAGGATCCTTCGCCAGATCAGATTCGAGGGCATCTACCGGCAGGTCCCGGCCATCGCCGGCGCGCACCACGAAAAGATAGACGGCAGCGGCTACCCGCGGGGGCTCAAGGGAGAGGAGATACCGCTGGGCGCGCGGATCATCGCGGTGGCCGACTGCTTCGAGGCCATCACCGCCAAGCGCCACTACCACGAGCCCATGCGCAGAGAAGAGGCCATCGCGTTTCTGAAGCGCCAGTCGGGCAACAGCTACGAGCCATACCTGGTGGACGCCTTCCTGCGCTATTACGAGCGAGCTTATCCCGCGCAGCTCGAGCTCAGGACCCCGGTGTCAGAGCAGCCGGCCGAGGAGACTCCGGCACCGAAGACGCCGGTCGCGCTGAGGATCGCCTAGATCATCTAGCGGCGGTGGGTTTCTTTCCCTTGCACATGATGAGGGGCGTGTAGATGAACCGCCTGGGGTGCTCGATGTAGGCGCAGAGCTCACGGTGGAACTCCTCATATCCGCCCGGGTAGTCGTCCACGAACAGCCCCGGAGCATTCCGCGCCGCCTCGGCCTTGGCCAGCCAGTTGAAGCGGTCGCCCTCGGAGAGCTCTCCATATATCAGGTGATGGGCTGACATTCGCACCTCGATGTCGACGCAGCCCAGGTCGTAGAGGTAGGCGTAGAGCTTTCTGCCGACAAAGGGATCGAAGTCGTATTGCCTCTGCGTGGCGAGCACCATGTTCCGCATAGTTCTTTCCAGACGTTCGGACCCGCCGAAGTGCCCCAGACAGTTGTGATCGAGGTCGAGCAGGCAGATGGTGCCGCCCGGATTCAGGAGCTGATAAGCGTTCTTTGCGATTCCGTAAGACAGTTGCCCGTAGTATTCGAGCAGAAAACGAATCCACACAAGATCGAACCGACCCAGATCGGAGAGCGATCCACGAGCGTCTCTGAGGGCGTAGAAGATGCCGCGCTCTGAGTAGTGCTCCACCGCGTAGTCGATTCGCGGTTGCGAGTGGTCGATCCCCACCACCTCGCCTCCTGGTTGGACCAGGCGGTGCAGGATATGGGTCGTCTTTCCGGCGCCACAGCCTAGGTCGACCACCCGCATGCCCGGAACGACCCCGGCCCAGCGGGCCTGCTCCTCGACCGTTCCGGGGTCGGTCTTGCGGTCCAGCCGGAGGGACTCCTCCTCGCTTTCCATGAAATAGGTGGGACTGCTCATCGCCGGATCAGCTGCCCAGGCATCTAGCGTGGATAGGCGCACGGGCGCAAGCAAGTTCATGAAGGTAGCTCCGGGAGCGCAGATTCTTCCCAGCTGCGCGCGATGACATTCGACACGATCCCATGCTGTCCCACGCACGCAAGGGTCCACTAGCCCTGGGCGCCGAAAGCGAGTAAACTGTATTTTACCGCATTTGCTGCGCGGGAAGAGATGTAGTGCTCCGCGCGACGATCCATAGACGTCGAGATGTCGGCCAACCGGCAAGCGGTGGCTATGGGCGCAGCGATCGATCACGGCGCGCCTTGAAGCTGGCGTTCGGCATGCTGGGCCTTGCTCTGGCGTGCGGCAACTCTGGACCAGCCGGGCCTGCCCCGAACGCGGGCGGCGGCCAAGGCGTGCATGACGCGGCCGTCGGCGGGACACAGGGTGGCCACACGGCTTCTGGCGGAAGCAGCACGGGCGCGACCGGCGGCGCGGGCGGGAAGGAGACAGGCGGCATGGTCGCGGGGCGAACCGGCGGAAACAGTAGCGGCGGTGCCGGCGGAGACACCGGCGGCAGCGACACGGGTGGGGCTGGAACCGGTGACACGGCCGGGGCAGTCGCGGGCGGAGCTGGCGGGGGTGACTCCGGCGGGAACAACACGGGCGGCTCTGGGGGAGGTGCAACCGGTGGGCGCAGCGCGGGCGGCGTGGACGCGGCGGCTGGCGCATCCGCGCTTGACGCAGGCAGCGGCGCGCCCGATGCTCCGTCGGTGTCCGGCTTCCTTCACGTGCAAGGCAATCGTTTGCTCGACGCCCAGGGGAAGAGCGTGCGCCTGACCGGGGTGAACTGGTTCGGACTCGAGACCTCGAATGAAGCGCCCCACGGAACCTGGGCGCGCGACTATCGCAGCATGCTCAAACAGATGCGCGACCTTGGCTTCAACTCCCTGCGCCTGCCCTGGTCGAACGCCATCCTGCGTTCGGATGCCAAGGCCGCCTCGGTCACGACCGTCGGGAAGGATCCCTACGACGGCACCGATCCCATGAACGGTCCGCTCGCGGGCAAGACGCCGCTCGAGATGATGGACCTGGTGATTGTGGCCGCCGGTGACGTCGGATTGAAGATCATTCTCGACAATCACTCGCGCGAGCCCGATGCCTACGACAAGGAAGAGCTCTGGTTCAGTGCGAAGACGCCCGAGTCACTGTGGATTTCCGACTGGGTCAGTCTGGCCAAGCGTTACAGCGGCAACACCACTGTGGTGGCTTTCGACCTCGACAATGAGCCACACGGTGCCTCGACCTGGGGCACTGGCTCGACCGCGACTGATTGGAACAGTGCTGCTGAACGCTGTGGCAACGCCATCCAGGCCGCGAACCCCGATGTGCTCATCATCGTCGAGGGGGTGAGCATCGTCGGCACGGACACCTACTGGTGGGGCGGCAACCTCAGCGCGGTTCGCACGGCGCCCATACATCTCACCCATCCCGAAAAGCTCGTATACTCGACCCACGAGTACGGCCCCGAGGTTCACGACCAGACATGGTTCAGCGACCCGACTTTCCCTGCCAACCTGGCCAAGGTGTGGGACCAGCATTTCGATTTCATCATGACCCAAGAAATCGGACATCTGCTGCTCGGCGAATTCGGCATCAAGGACCGCAGCGCTTCCTCGGGCAAGTCGGGGCAATGGTTCGATACTCTGCTCAAGACGGTCGGTTCGACCTATTCATGGACCTTCTGGTGCTGGAATCCCAATTCTGGTGACACAGAAGGAATCTTGCAGACCGACTGGTTGACGCCGCAGCAGTGGAAGATGGACGCGCTCAAGCCGTACCTGGCGCCGATGATCGGGAAGTAGCCCCGTCAGCGGTCGCGCCGTTTCTCCTGGCGTGTCTCGCGATCTATTCTCATTGTCTCCGCTTGATCGCATGCGCACCTTGGTGTGGTAAGCCACACCCACGAACAACGAGCAACGCTGCCAAGCATGTCCAACACCTTCCGCTGCGACCAGTGTGGCATCGTGAGTGACGAGAAAGCGACCATCATTCGCTTTTCGTATCAGCTCGTCGATGGAAAGCCGGGCGTCGAGCTTTTCTATCTTTGCTCGGGCTGCAACTGCATGCTGCCCCGAACGAACCCCGTTCGTCGAAGCAGGCTGGTCCAGCTCTTCATGAGCCTGTACCCGAACAAACCGCTGATGCCTGAAAAGCCCCTGCCGGGCTAGACCCTTTGATAGGGTTCAGTGGCCCGGCGTGCGACGCAACCATGACAGAGATGTCCGGACAAACACCCTCTGCTACGGCGAAGGCAGGTGAAGACGCGAAAAAGGCTGGGGAATCACTGTCCGGCCCTGGATGCGTAGCGGTACGAATCTTGCTTGGTGGGACATGCGTGCCCCGTGGATTCAATCCACTCTTTTTCAGCAGGCTCGGTGCGAGCATTCATCTGGCCCTGCAGGAGTTCGCGCGGGCGCGTAGGGCCCGGCGATTCTTCGAGCTGGGGCGGGGAATCGCGCCCACGCCGCAGGGGCATGAGGCCGCGTCCCTACGCGCCGATCGGCTGTATCGCAAGGCACTGCGCGTGGTGTATGCCGGAGCAGCCTCGCCCCCGCGAAACCTGGAGGTGCTGGCCGGGACGGCTTTGCGCCAGGCAGTGCAGAAGGAACTCGACTCTCGCAGCGGCCTCGGCTGGCTCGCCCGTCGACATCGCCTGATCAGGCGTGGCGCTCTCGTATCGGTGCTGGTTCTGCTCGTGCTGATCGCAACCGTGCCACCCTTCCGCCGGACGATCTTCCCGCCCGACCTGGCGGCAGGCAAACCCTGGGTTACAAGCAGCGCGGCGTGGGGGTTTCCCGCCCAGGGCACCATGGGCGACTCGGAGGGATCGGTGGGGCTGTTTCACACCTCCGAAGAAATGTTTCCGCACCTGACGATTGATCTCGGTACGGTCCAGATTCTTCACGAAGTGACGGTGGCGAATCGGCGCGACTGTTGCCGCGACCGCGCGTTACCGCTGGCGATTCAGGTGAGCCGGGACGGACTCGCCTGGCAGCAGGTCGGCTATCGTCGCGCGGAGTTTCGCAACTGGACAGCGTCGTTTCCGGCCACGCCGAGCCGCTTCGTGCGTCTGCGGGTCGAGCGCAAGAGCGTCCTTCATCTCGGACGAGTGGTCGTACATTGACGATGCAATTGACGACGACCACCACCGCGATGACCGTGGCGACCACGGCCCCGGGCAGCCGCGGGAGAAGCTGGCTCAAGTGGATATACCGGGCCTGTACCGGAAGATACGAGAGCGGGTGGCGATTCGCGCTGATGGGCGTCGTGCTGTTCGGGTTGGTTCAGGTGTTCGGTCATTGGTACCACGAAATGTGGCGCGATGAGCTGCAGTGCTGGTCGATGGGACGGGCTGCCACTGGGCTCTGGGATCTCTTGACCGGAGACCGCCGCTACGAGGGACATCCTTTCCTTTGGTACTACCTTCTGCATCTCGTCTCGCGCCTCAACAGGAGCTTCGTAACCCTGCATTTTGTGACTGGGGCGCTGATAGTGGCCGCGGCAGGCCTTTGGCTCCGCTACGCGCCGCTGGCGCGTTTTCTCCGGGTTCTCTTGCTTGGGTCATACTATTTCGTCTACGAGTACGGGGTCATTTCCCGCGCCTATACACTGGGATTGTTCCTGACGTTCGGGTTCTGCGCGCTCTATCATCCCCGCCGCATCCGCTACGTGCCCTCCGCGGTCTTGTTGTCTTTGTTGGCCGCCACCAGCATGTACGGAATGCTGATGGCGACGGCCCTCGGGTTCTTTCTTTTCTCACACGGTCCCAGCCTCCGGCGCCCTGACGATGCCGATGCCCGGACACGCCTGATTCTTCCCGTCGAATGGATAATCGGTTTCGGGTTGTACTTGGCAAGCCTGGCCGTGACCGTGATCACGACAATTCCGCCGGCCGACGACATCTACACCCCTGGCCCGATCGCGACGATCACATGGGCCGTGTTGCGCGCCGCCGCCGCCCGCTACTGGCAGGTCATGTTTCCTTTCCACACCCTCACCAGTTGGAACTGGTTCGACGGCGACTGGCTGGGAAACGGGTGGAGCTGGGGCCGCTGGCTCGTACCTTGGCTCGGCGCCTTGTGGTTTGGCGCGTGGATCCTGGTTCTGCGCCGTTCGGCGCGGGTGGTTGTGACCTATGGGCTGGGGATTGCGGCGATCGTGCTGGTCCAGCACGTCGTCGGTATGGGGGGACTGCGCCACCTCGGAAGCTACTTCATTCTCCTGCTGGCGTGTGTATGGCTCTACGCCCGCGAAACGCGCGGGCGGTCTCCCGATCGAATGCTGCACGCCTTGCTGGCGGCCAGCCTGGTACTCCAGTGCCTGACCGGGTTCGCCGCGCTTCGAACCGACAGGCGGGAAGTCTTCTCAGGTGTCGAGGAGGCGGCGACCTTCATCCGCAAGCATCACCTGCTTGGCCTGCCGGTGGTTGGAGATTCTGATGCTACTGCCGGCGCGGTGGCCTCGGCCCTCGACCAGCCGTTCTTCTATCCGGCGACCGACGAGACGGCCGAGGCGATCGTATGGCACGGCCGCCGGTCTTTGGTCAGCCGTGAGCGGGTGTTGGAACACGCCCTACGACTGGCGCGGTCAGCGGACGGGACTGCGCTCATTGTCCTCAACTACGATCTTCCGCCGGGGCCCACCCCGGGGTTGACCAGCAAACTGCTCTTCCACGGCGGGCCCGCCATCGTGGCCGACGAGTCCTTCAGAATCTACCAGGTTGATGTCGTGGACCGGACGCCGTCAGCTTCCCCACGGGGTACGTCGTTCTGAGAGCAACAACGGTGTGGCGCTCGACCCAGGAACTGCTGGCCTTTTGAAGAAGCGCCTCTTTCGAGTTGCACCGGCACGCGACCACGATGCTACAGTAGGATGCGATTTGCAGTCTGCCAGTAGGCGGCGCTGCCCGCGGAAACAACGAGAGGTGCCAGAATGGCGCTGCCACTGTGCGTGATCTTCTTCTTCTCCGGAGCGGCTGGCGTCTTGTTCGAGACCCTGTGGTTCCGCGCCACGGGTCTCACGCTCGGCAACAGCTTGTGGGCCTCCAATATCGTCTTGGCAAGCTTCATGGCGGGGCTCGCCGCGGGCAACGCGATCGCGGCCCGCTACGGCGAGCGTCTGCGGCGGCCGCTGCAGTTCTACGCCGTCATCGAAGGCATCGTCGGTCTCACAGGCGTCGCGATCGTCGTACTGCTGCCGCCCTTGAGCCCGACTCTCGGCCGGCTCTTCACCCACGCGCTCGCGCAGGCCTGGCTCGTGAACGTTCTGCGCCTGACGGTGGCCTTCTCCCTGATGCTGGTGCCAGCGACCGCGATGGGCCTCACGCTACCGCTTCTTGCCAAAGCCCTCGCGCGCTCCGATGTCAACTTTGGACGCGTACTGGGGCGGCTGTACGGTTGGAACACACTCGGCGGCGTGGCCGGCGCGCTGGGTGGCGAGCTGTGGCTGATCGGATGGCTGGGCCAGCGTGGCACGGCGCTGGCCGCCGGCGCGCTCAACTTGGCGGCTGGGGCAGTGGCGCTGTTCCTGGCGCGGAGCACCGGCGGGAGCGTGACGGCGGCCCCCGAGGCGTCGAGCGCGCGGACGATCAGCGCGCGGACGATCAGCGTGCGATCTTGGCGCCTGCTAGTGGCCGCGTTTCTGGCAGGCGCCACGCTGCTGGCGCTGGAGGTCGTCTGGTTCCGCTTCCTGCAGTTGTTTGTCTACGGGACCGGCTTCATTTTCGCCGCGATGTTGGCCGCCATTCTCCTGGGCATCGGTGCCGGCGGCGTGATCGCCGCGCGCTGGTTGGGCCGCGATCCGCAGGCGCAGCGCTTCGCGCCTCTGGTCGCGCTGGCGGCCGGGGTCGCGGTGGAGCTGTCATACGCCCTGTTCGAGCCCCGGATTGGCGGCGTGGCGTATACCACGGCCAACACCGCTGCGGCGTTCCCCCTGTTCCTCCGTCTGATGCTGCCTACGTCGATCCTGTCGGGAGTGCTCTTCACCCTGCTCGGGGCCGCGCAGCGCCAGGAGTGCGGCGAGGCGGCTGAGGCGGCCGGCAAGCTCACCCTCGCCAACACACTAGGTGCAATGGTCGGGTCGTTGCTGGCGGGCTTCGTCCTGCTACCACGGCTCGGCATGGAGAAGGCGCTGTTCGCGTCGATGCTGAGCTATGGGCTGGTTGCCTGCTTGGCCATGGTGGTTCCCGCGGCCGCGCATTTCAACCGGTATAGGCGCAAGGTGCTGGTCGCGGCGCTGGCGCTCTTTGCGCTGGGCGGCGCGCTCTATCCTTTCGGCTTGCTGAGGCGGCATTTCGTACCGTTGGTCGTCGAACGCTTCAAGTCTGCGGAGCCCCAGCTCCTGGAGATGCGCGAGGGCCTGACGGAGACGGTCATGTACTTGCGCACCTCGTTTCGCGGCCAGCCGCTCCATCACCGACTGATGACCAATGGCCACTCGATGTCCGCGACCACATTCAGGGGTCGGCGCTACATGAAGCTGTACGTGTACTGGGCGCTGGCGGTCAATCCGAGCGCGCGCAAGGCGTTGCTGATCAGCTACGGCATCGGCACCACGGCCAAGGCCCTGACCGACACGCGGCAGCTCGAGTCGATCGACGTGGTGGACATCTCGCGTGATATCCTCGAGCTCGGTTCGCTCGCCTTTCCAGGGACACGGCCGCCGCTCGACGATCCGCGCGTACGCGTGCACGTGGAGGACGGTCGTTTCTTCCTGCAGACCACCGACGAGAGATTTGATCTAATCACGGCTGAGCCGCCTCCCCTGCGCGGCGCCGGAATAACCAGCCTCTACTCGCGCGAGTATTTCCAGCTTGTGCGCGACCGCCTGCGGGACGGCGGGGTCGCGACCTACTGGCTGCCGGCGAATCAGCTTTGGCTCTCAGAGACCAAGGCCATCATGCGCGGGTTTTGCGACGCGTTCCCGGACTGCAGCCTGTGGAACGGCGCCGGACTGCAATGGATGCTGGCCGGCACGCACGGCGCGCACGGCCCCGTCCCCGAAGAGCAGTTCAGTGCACAGTGGCGCGATCCCGTGGTCGCTCCCGAGCTGGCCGATCTGGGCTTCGAAGCGCCGGAATCGCTCGGCGCCACGTTCCTCGCAGACTCCGTGACGCTCGCTGAGTGGACCCAGGGCGCCCCTCCGCTCGACGACGACGACCCCGGCCGCATACTCGTGCGCTACCCACCTGGCGAAAACGGGGATCCGATCTACCGGTCCTGGATGGATCCCCGAGCTGTCCGCCAGCGCTTCGAGTTGAGCACGTTCATCCACGACCTCTGGCCCCCGGACTTGCGTGGGCGGAGCGCGGACTATTTCGCGCCGCAGGCGATTTTCGACGACCTGTGCGTCTGGACCCGCAACAATCCGCTTCAGTCCCTGCACGATGTGCTGACCCGCTCCTCGCTGCGCACGCTCCCGTTGCTCTTGATGGGCACCGAGCCGGCGGTTCAGCACATCGCCGCGTCCCTGTACGAAGCAGGTGCGCGGGATGCTGGCCTGGAGTTCGAAATGGGCGTGCGGGCCATGTCAAAGCGCGACTACGAAGGGGCGGCACAGCACCTGGCCCTCGTCACGGACGTGCCCGGCACCGTGATGGCCCGGTTTCTGAGAACTCTTGCATTGGGGTTGCTGGGCAACGAGGCCGAGGCGCGCCAGTGTCTCAACTCGATCGATCCCAGTGCATTGTCGCAGCTTGATACGTACCTTGCCCGGTGGCTCGGGCGCTTTCTTCAGCGCGGGCAGCATCGACCCGGCGCTGCCGACGGCGGCCACGAGGTGCCAGCGACGGCGCCGCAGTAATTGTTCGCCGACCATGAAGCGGCGGGGCTGTCAAGAGCCGCTCTCTCTGCCAGGTTGAGGTCGTCGACCGGGCGCCGTCACCTCCCCCTTAGTAGCTCAGAACGCGATCGTGGCTTGGAGCTTGATGACGTTCGAGTCAGGCTTCTTACCGGAATACGGGGGAGCGCCGTAGTTTTGCAGAACGTCGGTCCCTGACACCAGCGGAGTGCCCCATGGCCACTTCCCGTAGAGCACCATCTGGTCGCCATAGATGTATCTCGAGTACTGAAGGTAGATGCTTTCGCCGGAGAGGAAGTGCGAACAGAACGCCAGTCGTGCCGTGATGGCGGAGAAGATGAATCCGCCGTGGTCCAAGTCGTAATTGACTGTGTCGCCGCGGACCATAACTGAGAACCAGTTCAGAGCCTGGTATGTCACGTCTGCACCATACTTGAATTGTTTGATGCTCTTTTGCGTAAGCGTTGTAGTGGTCGGCAACTCGAGACTTGAGTCGGCCAGCAGGCCAAAGACGTTCAGCGTCACCTCGGGCGCACTTCCTGGCGCCCTACCCAGAATATTGGAGAGCGTGTTTTCATAGAGTAAGCCGAGATTGAACATCGACCCGCTGCCGTTGCTGTCCGAAAGTGAGTTGCTGAACGCCATGTAGTTTGAGGCAATGCCCATGCCGCCCTGCGAATGCATGACCTCGGTACCCCCGTTGCCGCGGGTGCCGAGCGCCCAACCATTCTTGACGCTGACATAGGACGGAGATATCCACAGACGACCCGCGTAGGGTGCACGCAGGTTTGCCTCGGCACCGACGACCGATAGGTGGGCTGCCGAAGCGTCTGAAACGGTCTTATGCGAATCTGGGCTCGCGTCCGCAGTCAGGCGGTCGTCGAGGGTAAACTCGTAGTTGTAATGAAGTCCGATGTCGGCGTACTTCTTGTAGGCGACTTGAAGGTTCCCCCAGGCAATCAAATCGATGGCCGTCGTGCCCGCGTAGAGCGGGCTGTTTTGGGCAACTATAGGGCTGTAGGAACCATCCCGGCCGGTACCAAAACCTTGTACGAGCGTCGCCGTGAGATCGGGATTCACGGGGACCGTCAATTTCAGTTGTTCACCGATCTGGCGAAAGCGCCCGAGGGTGAAGGTGTCGTACTTCTCGAAATAGCCATAACCCGGCCAAAAGGCCCCCATCTGGAGCGAAATATTCGGTGTGACGCCGGCAACTTCGAAATCCGAGTCCAGGGTGAGAGATGCTACGCCCGGCACCCCTGCCGCATCCGCGTTCCGGTAGCCAGCCGCCGAAAGCCAGTACCCCAGCCACCCGACCGCGGCGTCGACGTGCTTCTTCTTGATGTGAAAGGTGAGCTCCGCCCAGTCTTGTTCCTGCAGTCGCGTGTAGGCGAAGCTGTAGTAGCTCCAGTCCATGACCCGATTGGGCGCGTACGAGACCTGCAGGTGGGGGGGACCGTCCGGAAGGTAGTGGGGATTCTGGGGGTTTTGGGGGTCCTTGGGCACGAGCGGGTCGGTTCGATTCATCTGGTCGGTATTCGGGCGTGAGCTGATGCCCAGGGCCATGGGCGCGCGGAAATATCCGTGGATTTCCGTGTGCCAGCCCTCGAGTAGCCCCTCAGCTTTCGCTACAGGGGCGGGCGGCAGAACCATGGGCGTGGGGCCGGTCGCGGTGGGGGGCACACTGGCCGGCGCAGCGCCCGCCTGGGCCGACTGCGCGGCCTCGGGCTTGCTAGACGGCGTCTCGGTGGCCTCTTCAGCCGCCTCCCCAGCCGCCTCTTCAGCCGCGGCCAGGGCCGGAATCGACACAACCGACAACACCAGGAACGCTCGCAAGGTTCGCAACATGGCTGTCCTTTCCTCTGTAGCTAGGGAAGCTTATAGACAATTGGCCTCGGCGTAGCAAGACTCTAGTGATGCCTGGAGCTGAGCCCTCCGGGCCACTAGCACCACTAGTGACTCTGGCAGTAGTTCTTGACGGCGGTAGCCGCTTCCGTGCAGACGGTGCCTTTCTTGCAAACCCCTTCCGTGCAGTCGATGCCATTCTTCTTGCAATCCGTGTCCGTGTCCGGGCAGGCGGTGCCTTTGCAATCGAAAGTCTGGTTGTCCACGGTGTACTTGCATTCAGTTCCGCTACAGCACGCCGTGATATTGCCCTTGGGGCAGTCGAAGGCTTCGTCCTGGCACTTGGTGTCCGGGCCCGAGCTACATGCCGAGCCGAAAAGGAGAATGCAGGAGGAAAGCACTGCTCCCAGAAAGAAACGCGCGAATATCATCGGATCTCCCTTCGCAAGATGGTCTTGGCTGAAGCCGCCAGCTTCGCTTATCTAGCACGCGCAACCAATTCATGACAAGGGCGAGCCAAGAGCACCGAACGGTTTGGCTCCCGTCGTGAAATCGCGNNTTCGCAGCGACGATGGCGGCCTGGAGGGCATCAAGGGTCGCCTGCGCCGCGACTGGGCCGCTCGTCACGGCGCCTTCGTAGAAGCGTCCGCCAGCGCTGCAACTATTGTCCCCGCCGGTTCCGAGGATGATAGATCCCTGTTTGTGCATGGGGACGTAGCCATTCTTGGCCGGACGAATTCCGTCGTACATGGTCACCAGCTTGCCGTACGTCGCATCGGCGCCAGTCGCATCGGCACCATAGAGCGCAAAGCGGCCCGCCTTGTTGTTCTTGTCCTGCGTGTCGCCGAGGACGATGGCGGTGACGAAGTCGAATTTGAGGGGCTTGTTGGTCGAAATATTCTTGTCCTGCCCGTTTTCCCAACCGGCATACAGACCATTTTCTTCGTCTGCCTCGACCCACGGGCCCCCTCCCCCACCACTGCCAGTGCCCCAAACGACGCCCGCCCCAAAGTAGATGGTTTCCATGGTGCCGTTGCCGTCGTCGTGCGAGCTCGTTTCGGCGTTGCCGTAGTCGAAGCAGCACCCATTGACCAGGTCCTTCTGGCTGGTCACCATGTACATGCTCTCTGGCTGGTCGCCTGTTGCCGTCCCGTTCCCAGTCTTGATATTGCAGCCACCGCAACCGGTGCGATAGCCAATACCGGCTTTGATGAGGATGCCATAGGCGGAATTGCCATTGATCGTGACCTTGAGATCCGCGGCGTTTGCAGGTTTGTCGGGACCGCACACACCGCCTTGGGGCGAGGGTTCAAGGTCATTCTTCATTCCGGACTGGTCGTAGATCTTCGTTATGGTGCAGGTGGCCCCGGAGCAGAGCGTGTCTTGCGCGGCGGCGTCGGCATAGCCGTTCTTGGACTGAATGTCCTGTTTGGTTCCCTTGCAAGAACTCGGTCCGGAATTCGCAGTTCCTTTGCAGACCTCATAAAGGGGCCCCGTGTAGCCGGTGACAATCACTCGCACCGTGCTGTGCGCCGACACGCACTTTTGGCCGGCCCCAGTTAGTATGTCGCAAGGCAATCCACCGGGGCTGCTGCCGCCGGTTCCGGTGCTGCCGCCGCTTCCGACGGTGCTGCCGCCCGTGAGAGTGGCGCCGCCGGAGACGGTCGCGCCACCGCTCCCGGTCCTGCCACCGGAGCTGGTCGCGCCGCCGCTGCCCGTTGCGCCGCCGCTGCCGGTCGCACCGCCGCTGCCGGTCGCGCCGCCGGTCCCATTGCCCCCGGAGCCGCCGCTTGGCTTCACCGTCGTGCCACCGCTGGGATTCACCGTCGTGCCGCCGCTGGGGTTGCCGGTCGCGCCGCCGCTGGGGTTGCCGGTCGCGCCGCCGCTGGGGTTGCCGGTCGCGCCGCCGCTCGCGCCCCCCGAGCCGCCCATTCCTGAATACGACCCACAGGCAACGGGAACAGTGGCCAGTGACACTGCGGCGACGAATGTGAGTATGCTTGACTGAATTCTCTTCATTGCGGCATCTCCGTTTTTCTGGGTCGCTCGATACGGACGGGCGACCTGGTGGCTGAGGGACGAGTGACTCCCTGAGTCATGCTGGTCCATAGGGGTACGACCTAGAGCACATATGATAATTGTCCGGCGCACCAAGAATTGTTACCGGAAACCTCGGTCCGCAGGAGAACGACGTTCCCTATTTAAGGGGATCTCCTTCGCATAACGGGGTGTCGATATTTTTGCGAGCACCAACGATTTCTGTGGTCGCCCCAGTGCTCGTGGCGTCATGCGAGCACAATCCGTTCGTTCTGCGTCAGCGAACCCCTACATCGCGGTTCGCTGACGCGGTTGGCGTACTACCCGGGGTGAGAGAGGGAGCGGGTGGCCTGGGCAGCGGATGGGTTCCGCCGCCCACAGCCGGTTTGCCAAAATGTTGCTGCAGACACGGCTCGTCTGTGACGAGCCCCAACCCTCACGATATCGAAAGGCCTCTTACTGCCCGTACTTCGCAGCGACGATGGCGGCCTGGAGCGCGTCCACGGTATCCTTCGACACTACTGGGCCGATCGCCACGGCGCCTTCGTAGAAGCGTCCTCCATCGGAGTTACTATTGTCACCGCCGGTTCCGAGGATGAGCGATCCCTGTTTCTGCATGGGGACGTAGCCGGGTTTTTCGGGGCGAATTCCATCGTACAAGGTCGTCAGAGTACCGGACGTCGCATCGCTGCCATAGACCGCAAAGCGGCCCTTCCCGCCGTTCTTGTCCCTCGTGTCCCCGAGGACGACGCCCGTGACAAAGTCGAATTTGAGGGGCGTATTGGTCGAAATGTTCTTGTCCTGACCGTTTTCCCAGCCGGCATAGAGACCGTTTTCTAGGTCTGCCATGACCCACGGGCCCGGTTTCCCACCATAGCCGGTGCCCCAAACGACGCCCGCCCCAAAGTAGACCGCTTCCATGGTGCCGTTGCCGTCGTCATTGGAGGACGTTTCGGCGTTGCCGTAGTCGAAGCAGCACCCATCGACCAGATCCTTCTGGCCGGTCACCATGTACATGCTCTGTGGCTCGTCGCCCTTGGCCATCCCGTTCGTAGTCTTGATATTGCAGCCAGTGCAGCCGGTGCGATAGCCGATACCGGCCCTGATGAGGATGCCGTAGGCCGACTGGCCATTGATCGTTATCGGGAGAGCCGCGGCCTTGGCCGGGTTGCCGGGAGTCGGTTTGTTGCCGCCTTTGGGCGAGGGTTCAAGGTCATTCCCCTGTCCGGACTGGTCATAGATCTTCGTTATGTAGCAGCTTCCGTCGGCGCAGAACGTGTCTTGCGTGGCGGCGTCGGCGTAACCGTCCTTGGACTGGATGTCCTGCGGGGTTCCCTTGCAAGAACTCGGTCCGGCAGACACAGTTCCTAGGCAGACCTGGTAGAGGGGCCCGGTGTAACCGGTGACAATCACTCGCACCGTGCTGTGCGCCGAGACGACCTTGTTGGGGCACTGGTTCAATATGTCGCCAGGCAAAGCTCCGGCGGTGTTGCTGCATCCGCTTACCGAGGTGCTGCCGCCACTTCCGGAGGTGCTGCCGCCACTTCCGGAGGTGCTGCCGCCGCTTCCGGAGGTGCTGCCGCCGCTCCCGGAGGTGCTGCCGCCGCTCCCGGAGCTGCCTCCCGACCCGGAGCCGGACGCGCCCCCCGAGCCGCCCGATGTCGAGTAGTTTCCACAGGCAACGGGAACAGTGGCAAGTGATACTGCGGCGACGGATGCTAGTAAGATGGACTGAATTTTCTTCATTGCGGCATCTCCGGTTCTTCTGGTCGCTCGATAGTGAAGGGCGACCTGGTGGCTGAGGGACGAGTGATGTTCTGAGTCATGCTGGTCCATGAAGTACGACCTAGGTCACAAGCATACAGTGAAATGCCGAAGATCGCGACCAGCAAGAGCTGGTTCAAAAACTGTCTATCGGGTAGAGAATTGGTAGGTCGTGCTCTGCTTGTATTGCTGCCCCGGCCGAAGCACGGCGCTGGGGAAATTCGGGTGGTTGGGCGCGTCCGGGAACAGCTGCGCTTCCAGGACCACTGCCGTGCGGTGCTTATACGCCACGCCTTGCTTCCCGTGGATGGTGCCGTTCAGGAAGTTGCCCGAGTAGAACTGAATGCCCGGCTGATCCGTGAGGATCTGCATGACAATGCCACTGCGCGCGTCGAAAAGCTCGAGCACCTTGCGCACCTTCTTGGCAGGGCTGCGAAGAACCCAGTTGTGGTCGTAACCCTTGCCGAATTCCAGTTGCTCGTCTTTGGCGTCGATGCGCGCACCGATCTTNNGCATCAACCGGTGTCGTCTTGTCGGCGTCGATGGTCAGCTCTTCGTCGAGAATGCTCTGGGTCGGGTCACCGCTGAGATTCCAGTAGGAGTGGTGGGTTGGGTTGAGGATGGTCGGTTTGTCGGTCTTCCCGCTGTAGTCGAGGCGGAGGCCGTTTTTGTTGGTCAGGGTGTAGGTCAAAGTCAATGTAACCTTGCCGGGATACCCTTCCTCGCCGTCCGGGCTCACGTAGGTGAGCTTGACGCTGGGGCCGTCTTTGCCTTTGACCGACTCCGCCTTCCACAATTTCTTGTAGATGCCGTGTGCGCCGCCGTGCAGGTGGTTCGGCCCGTTGTTCAGATCCAATTGATAGGTCTTTCCGTCGAGGGTGAACTTGCCCGCGCCGATGCGGTTCCCGAATCGACCGACGGTGACCCCGAAGAAATCCTTGTCTTTGACATACCCGGCGAGATCATCGTAGCCGAGAACGATGTCGCGAAGCTTTCCCTGGCGATCCGGGACCTTCAGCGACACGACGGTGGCCCCGAAGTTGATGATCCTCACCTCGGCGCCGGATGCGTTGGTGAGCGTGTAGAGGGTCACCTTGCCGCCGTCCTCGAGAGTACCGAACGCCGTTTCGGCGACCGATGGCTCGGCCTTCTGGTTGGGCTCGGCCTTCTGGTTGGGCTCGGCCGATGCAATCATCGGCAGCGCAAACGCTAGGGCAAGGGCGGACAGGGTGAATTTAGTGGTCATGGCTGCAATGCTCCCCTTTGGGGTCATCATCTGTCTGGTTCACCGTGAGGTCAAGCTAGGAAACTGGTGCCGACCACGCCGTTGGCATAGCCGAAGAATCTTCGCACGAAGCGCGACGTACTATTGTCCATAGTAGGCGTTCTTCCCGTGCTTGCGCTCGAAGTGCTTGCGCACGAGATAGTCTGGCAATCGACCTGCGTGCGGGTCTAGGGCCCGCGTGATGGACGCCATCTTGGCCAGCTCTTCGAGGACGACAGCGTGGTACACCGCCTTGTCCGCCGTTTTGCCCCAAGTGAAGGGGCCATGCCCTGCCACGAGTACCATCGGAATTTGGCGTGGATCACGCGTGCGGAAACAATCGATGATTTGCATCCCCGTCTCGGCTTCGTAATCTCCGCGGACCGCGTCGGCAGTCATGAGCGCGGTACAAGGAACGTCCTCCGCAAGATGGTCCGCATGGGTTGTACCGTAGAGCGGGATCGGCATGCAGGCCTGCGCCCAGGCCGTGGCATATGTCGAATGCGTGTGAACGATCCCGCCGATTCCTTGGAACGCTCTGTACAAAGCGGCGTGGGTCTTCGTGTCGGAGGAAGGTCGCAAGGTGCCCTCTACCACCTTGGCATCGAGGTCGACGACGACGATGTCAGCAGCTGTGAGACTCTCGTAGGCGACGCCGCTCGGCTTGATCGCGAAGACCGCTCGCTCGGCGTCGAACGCCGAAACGTTGCCGAACGTGTAGATGGCGAGGCCCCGGCGCGGGATCTCCATGTTCGCCTGCCATGCCTGCTCTCTCAGCTCGCCATAGCTCGACTTCATCTCTCTTGGCTCATGGCTTGCGCGTTAGCTCGCTCTCCACAAACGAGCCGAGCGCTAGATAATCCTTGTAGAGACGATCGTAGCGCTTCGCACGGTCTGGATCGGGCCGGTAGACTGACTCGATACCAGACGACATCGCTTGCTGAGCCTCCTCGACCTTGCGGTAGAGACCAGCCGCCGTGGCGGCAAACATCGCCGCGCCCAGCGCGACAGGCTGATCCCCCGCCGCCACCGTGACTTCGATGTTCATGACATCTGCGATGGTCTGCATGACGAAGCGGCTCTTCTTTGCCACTCCCCCGATGGCAATAGCACTGTCAATTCGGGTCCCCTGTGCGCGAAAGCGCTCGACGATAGCCCGCGAGCCGAAGGCCGTGGCTTCGACCAAGCTACGATAGATGCGCGGCGCATCGGTGCCCAAACGGATGCCGCCAATCGCGCCCGTGAGCCGTTGATTGGCATCCGGAGTGCGACGACCGTTCATCCAATCGAGTGCAACCGGGACGGTCTCCTCGATCTTCAAAGCTGCGGCGCCCTCTTCCAGCGCAGGGATGATCTTTTCGGCGATGCGGCCAGCAACGTCACGCTTCACCTCTTCCGAGATGCCGGCAAGGGTGGGCAGAATGGTTTCGAGGGGCCAGGAAAGGATCGCCTTGAACCAGGCGTACACGTCTCCGAATGCGGACTGGCCAGCCTCGTAGCCAATCATTCCTGGAATCACCGACCCGTCCACCTGCCCGCAGATTCCGGAGACGAGCTTCTCGGGCTGGTTGTCCCGCGCCGAAACCACCATGTCGCAGGTGCTTGTCCCCATCACCTTGAGCAGCCGGTTGCGGCCAATGCCACCGCCCACCGCGCCCATGTGAGCGTCGAACGCGCCGACCGCGACTACAGTCTCGCGCCGCAGGCCGAGCTTTGCTGCCCACTCGGCCGAGAGGGTGCCAAAGGGCGTGTCGGACGTGAACGTGTCGGTGCCCAGCGTTTGTTTCAGCGCCGGAAGCCTGGGGTTGAGCTTCGCAAGGAAAGCGTCCGAAGGGTAACCGCCAAACTCGGCGTGCCATAGGGCCTTGTGTCCGGCAGCGCAACGACTCCGTTTGAACCGCGCGAGGTCACTCGTGCCGGTGAGCACCGCCGGAATCCAGTCGCAATGCTCGACAATAGTGACTGCGGCCTGCGCCACGGCGGAATCCGTCTCGAGGACGTGAACAACTTTGGCCCAGAACCACTCCGACGAATAGATCCCGCCGACGTATTTCGTGTAGTCCACTCCGCCCCACGTTCGCGCGAGGTGGTTCAGCCGTTCGGCTTCGGCGACAGCGGTGTGGTCCTTCCAGAGAACGAACATGGCGTTTGGGTTCTCGGCGAACGGCGCGCTGAGTGCCAGTGGCTTCCCGGAGCGGTCTGCCAGCACGGGGGTGGAACCCGTCGTGTCCACGGCGATACCACGCACCCTGGCTGGCACCGTCGAACCGGCCTGCTTGAGCGCGTCAAGCACCGAGGATTCCATGCTTTCGAGGTAGTCGAGCGGATGTTGCCGGAACCTATTCTCGACTGGATCGCAATACAGACCCTTAGCCCACCTAGGGTAGTACTTCACTGATGTGCCCAGCACGCTACCAGTGGTCGCGTCGGCGACGATGCTTCGCACCGAGTCGGTACCGAAATCGATCCCTACTACACAGGCGGCGCCATTCACGATGCTTTCCGGGTTGTTCTTTTGCGCCATGAGATTCTCTCCTCCTAGTCCAACGGCGTTCGATCAAGTGGGGTCGACACTTACCCGCGAAAGCAGGAAGCCGTCAACCTTTCTCTACCAGAAGCAGTAGTAGAAGACGACGATGACGCCCACGATGATCGCGCTGTGGATGACGTCCCAGTGGTTCCAGCTGGCGCGGGTGGCGGCCTTCTCTTCCGCGGTTGCGCCGTAGTAGGTGTAGCGTACGGTGCTCGGATCGGGCGCCTTGGTGAACGCACTGATGGCGAAGACCAGGATGATGCAAGCGATCAGCAGGGCTTCAGCGTAGTACAGCCAGTGGATCTGCTGCAGGCTGAACAACACGCCATACTGGGCGCGGAGCATGTCCGCGGTCGCGAGCCCTTCCTTCAGCGGGCGCTCGATGAGCAGATCGAGGCCGAGGCGGAAGAAGCCGCCCACCGCGCCGACCAGGAAGGCCCAGAATGCGGCGGGAGCCGTGGCGCGCTTCCAGAAGATGCCCATGACGAAAAGCACCGCGATGGCGGGGGACATGTAGCCCTGGACGCTCTGGAGGTACTCGTAGAGGTTCTTGCCGAGGCTCTTCATCACCAGCACCCACAGGATGCCGACCAGCACGATGACCGCGGTGGAAACCCGCCCCACGAAGACCTGGGTCCTGCCCGAGGCGTTGGGCCGCCACTTCTGGAAGAAGTCCATAGTTACCAAGGTGGCGGACGCGTTGTACTTCGAGGCCAGCGACGCCATCAGGGCGGTCAGCATCCCGCAGGCCACGATGCCGCGGATGCCGTGGGGTAGGAGCTGAGCGACCAGGCTGGTGTAGGCCTGGTCTCCATTCCCCGCGGTGGTGAATCCACTTTCGGGCGTGCTGAAAAGGGCGAAAGCGATCATGCCGGGAACCAGGAAGATGAATACCGGCGTGAGCTTGAGATAGCCCGCCAGGATGCTGCCGCGCCGGCTTTC
>PMJO01000040.1 GCA_003158455.1 Myxococcales bacterium
GCCAGACAATCTCAAGCATCGGGCCCAGACGAGGGCTGCTCCCGTCGCGCCGAAGCATGCCAGGCCGCCTGCAGTCCCACCACGGCGAGGAACACACCAACGGTCTCGAACCATGTCCCGCCCGTGCGACAGGTTCCCCCGCCGCAGGTCCCGATGATCCAGGGTTGCGGCACCACGGCTGCCAGGGTACCCAGAATCAGCAGGAAGAACCCGCCCAGACGGCGTGCCTCGCGGCCGGTCAGAATGAACAAGGGCAGCGCTACCAGCAGCGCCGCCACCGCCAGCAGCAGCTCGACCCGGTAGGAAAAGTGACAGCGCATGGGAACCGCGCCGCCCATCGCAGTTGGCACCAGGCTGTCGCAGGCCGGGCGCACACTGGGAATGACCAGCAAGCTCGTGCCTGCTGCCACCGCAAGGCCCGCCGAGATCTTCCAGTGCCTGTCGCCAGCCATCCCGCCTACTTTCGCTTCTTTTGGTAATAGGGATTGAAGGTATTGGTGTACACGTCCGACGCTTGGATCTGGTCCTTCTTCAACTTGCCTTCACGAACCAGCAAGTCGATCCACCACTGCACCTGCTCGTTGCCGGGTATCAGGCCGTGCTGGTAGTACTGCCAGCTTCCCGCGTACTGCGGGTCCAGTCCGCGACGCTTGGCAAATATCTGCCCGGCTTCGTCGTGATGCTCGTTGGTCCAGTCCGCAGCGCGTGCCAGTACCTTGACGAACTTCTTGACGATGTCGGGGTGTTCAGCGATGAAGTCTTCATTGGTGAAGAACGGCAACATGCCGCTGAGGCCATTGTCGACGACATAATCGTTGAAGATCTCGCGCCCAGTCCCGGTCTTCACCACCTTCTCGTAATACGGCGAGTGCAGCACGCCCACGTCGATCAACCCCTGCTTGAGCGATTGCTCCTGGTTGGCGTCAGGAATGACGACGAAGTTGATGTCCTTGTCCAGGCCGTTGCGGCGCAGGTATTCCTTGAGCACGTATTCAGAGCAAGCGCTGAAACTGTTGATGCCGACCTTCTTGCCCTTCAGGTCCTTCACGGTCTTGATGGGGCTCGCCGGATTGACCAGGTACTTCATGTGCGGACGCTCGGGCGTGGTCGTGGCGCCCGCCGCGACGATCTTGATCTTGGCTCCGCCCGCCCGGGCGGTCAGCACCAGCGGCGTGTGGCGATTGGCGAAATCGATGCTGCGCGAGGCAACCGCTGGAACGAGCTGTGCGGAAGGGATCTCGCCCACCCACTCGATCTTCAATCCCTCCTCGGCAAACCAGCCCTTTTCGTCTGCCACGTACACCGGGTCGAACCACTGGATGTTCGGATATTTGATGACGAACGCCTCTTTGGGCTCCTGCTTGGCGCCTCCGGCCTGGTGACCCATTGCCAGCAGCGCGACGATGAGGGTTCCTGTTGTGACGGCTCTCTTCATCTTTACTCCTTCTTTCTTTCGATAGAGCGGCGCACCGCTACGTCCCACCTGCCTCGCGCCACACGGTGGCCCGGCGTTCCAGGTGATAGAGCAACTTGTTCACGCCCAAGCCAAAGGTCGCTAGCGCAACGATGGCCGCGTACATCTCAGGGATCTTGAAGACCTCCTGTGAATTGAGAACCAGAAAGCCCAGTCCCGCGTTGGCTCCGATCATTTCGGCCGCCACCAGCACCATGAAGGCGTAGGCCGCTCCCAACCGGATGCCGGTGAAGATCGCCGGCGCGGCCGCCGGCAACACGACCTTGCGGAACAGGGTCGCGCCCCGGGCGCTCATCGATCGCGCCGAGCGAATCAGAACTGGATCTACGGTCTTAACCCCGATGGTGGTGTTGAGCAGGATGGGCCAGACCGAGGCCCAGAAGATGATCACCACCTTGGACAGCTCGCCGATCCCGAAGAACAGGATGAACACGGGGAACAGCGCAATGGCCGACACCTGGCGCCCGGCCTGCAACGGCCCATCCAGTGTGCGCTCGAACGTCTTCCACGATCCCATGAAGATTCCCAGTGGAACCCCCACCAAGATGGACACAGCTAGACCGAGCAAGATCCGGTCCAGACTGACCCATGCGTGGCGCAACAATTCGCCGCTCACGAGGAGTTTCCACAGCGTCCGGGCTACTTCAGATGCGGGCGGCAAGAAGTTCGGGTTCACCAGCCCAATGCGCGGCAACCCTTCCCACAAGGCGAGGAGGCCGAGCGCCACGGATACACGCAGAAGTAGCCCTCGCATCTCAGACAACCTCCTGTGCCACCGCGTCCGCCGCCACGCCACCCCGGCTGCGACCCGGAACCGGATCCCTTGAGGATGCAAGATGCTGCGCCTTCTCCACTTCCCCGGCGAGCAGTTCCCAGATGCGGTGGCGAAGCAGGGCGAAGGGCCGTGACGAGCGTACGTCGCTGTCAACCCTTGGCCAAGGCAAGTCGATGTCAACGATCTGCTTGATCCGGCCCGGCCGTGCCGTCATCACCACCACCCGCTGGGCCAGGTAAATGGCCTCGTCGATGGCGTGGGTGACAAACAGGATGGTCTTGCCCGTCTGCTCCCATATGCGCAGCAGCTCGGTCTGCAAGATCTCGCGGGTCTGGGCGTCCAGTGCCGCGAACGGCTCGTCCATGAGCAGCACTTCGGGATCGAAGGCCAAGGCTCGCGCAATGGCCACCCTTTGCTTCATGCCGCCGGAGAGCTGGGCCGGGTAGCGATCTTCGAAACCCGCCAGCCCAACCATTTTCAAATACTTATAGGCCGAGGCCGCCCGCAGGTGACGTGGAACCTTCTTCATCTCCAGACCGAAGGCCACGTTGTCGAGCGCCGTTCGCCAGGGAAACAGAGCGTAGTCCTGAAAAACCACGCCACGGTCGAGACCCGGGCCAGTGACCTTCTTCCCCTGCACCAGGATCTCGCCCCTCGCCGGTGTCAGCCCGGCCACCACGTGCAGCAGGGTCGACTTGCCACATCCGCTCGGCCCCAGGATCGCCAGGAATTCCCCCTGGCCAACCTGCAGGCTGACGTCGTCCAAAGCGAGCAGCCCACCCGGCGCCGTGCCTCCGCCGTAGCTCTTGCTCACATTACGGATATCGATGGAAGGCTGCATGAAGTTGCTCACACGATTCGTGCCCCGCGCGAGCCGTGGCGGCGCAGGTGAACCAAGCCCCGGTAGCGCGGATCCGCTGGATTGGTTCCGAGCGCGGGTCTTTCATCCAGGTAGTGCTTGGTACTGCGGCTCTCAAAAAGCCGACGGTCCTGGCCCACCGGGCACACCTTGGCGCAGATGCCGCAGGGCCAACGCGTCTCCTTCTTCAATTCGATGTGGTGCCGCGTGCAGGCGTCTTTGTCGAGATCGCCGATGATCCCGTCCGCGCGCGTGCGGATGGCCTGGGTCGGGCACAGCCGTTCGCAGAGGCCACAGCAGTTGCACAAATCATCAGACAGCTCTCTGTCGCCAGCAAGCTCGCGGGCTGTCAACACAGAGCCGAAGCGCACGCGCGGACCCCATTTTGGCGTCAGTAGGTTGCGCGATAGACCGACCGTGCCCAGTCCAGCGTACTTGGCCGCATAGGTGTGGCTGAAAGAGCCAAATGGGTTCTCCAGCAGCACATCGAGACTGCCGTAGCCGTCGCGGGGCAGGAATACCGTCGCGTGGCCACGCTCGCACAGCCAGGTGGCCAGGCGATATCCGATGTCGTCGAGCAGCCGGTTCGACGTGTCGTACATCTCCTGGTAGTTGATGGACGGCGTGGATTCCAGGACGGGCAACAGCATGGGTACGCCGAACACGACGACGGTGCGCGCCGTGGGCCAGATGGCCTGCGGCCGGTAGGCATCAGGCACCTCGCCGTGCGCAGCCCAGCGCTCGATTGGCGCAAATCCCACCAAGCTGGCGCCCAGCGCGCGCACATGCTCGGCCACTTCCTGCTTGAGATTGTCCGATAGGACCAGGCGCGGCCGTGCGGGTGATTGGGGTCTTGCAGACTTGGGCATGTACGGCTGTGGTCCGCTTGGAACCTATGACACCAGAACCTCGACGTCAACGATAAAAGACAGCGTGGCCTGGCGCAACAGACGCGCAGGCGTGGACCGTTCGGCCGACTTGATCGCGCAGCATGCCCGCTACACCGCATTGTCTTTCACAAAGAGCACAAGGCGACTCTTGCCGCCCGTGCCGACTTTCGTTATAGTGGACATCGAAGCGGGCCGGCGACGCCGCATGGAATCGCTCTTCCCCCC
>PMJO01000267.1 GCA_003158455.1 Myxococcales bacterium
TGGGGTTTTGCCGGCGACTACGTGCGGGCCATGTGGCTGATGCTGCAGCAGGAGACGCCGGATGACTACGTGGTCGCCACTGGGGAAAGCCACACCGTGCGCGAGTTTGTCCAGCTAGCCTTCGCGGTGGCTGGTCTCGACCATCGTGAGCATGTCTTCATCGATCCCGAGCTTTGCCGCCGCGCCGAGGACCAGCCGCTGGTAGGGGATCCGCGCAAGGCACGCGAGCGACTGGGCTGGCATCACGAGGTGGGTTTCGCGCAGTTGGTGCGGGAGATGGTGACCGCGGAGTGCGACGCTATGGGGCTCACTCTGCCGCCAGCAACCCTGCCCGCCACCTCAGTGCCGGTGGCCACGAAGGTCGCGGAGTAGTCCGGCCTTTCGCGGGACAACCCTGCGGTTTCAGCGGTCAGCAGGCTACCCCTCGTCCAGCGCTCGGATTTTGGCCGCCAGCATGGGATCGTCTTCTATGGTTTGACGAAGCGCTGCGCCAAGCTTCTCCCTGACTGCGGCCGGTCCATGGGAACCCACATGGCGGGATACGATTCGCTCGACCACACGGTCAAGTGCGGCCTGGGGCGTGATCTGCCCCGCCTTCAGCGCCTTGGCGATGTCTGCAACCGCGGCCGCCCCGCCCACTTGGGCAGCCGGCCGGCTTGCAGTGGCGGCGTGCGCCTTGTCACTTCCCGACGCCTTGGCAAGCTTGTCGGCGAAGCCCTTGGCCCCGGTGCGCTTGGCCGCAGGGAGAGCTGCGGGGTGCGCGGAAACCAATTCCGATGGCGGCTTGGAAACCTTCATCGACAGACTCGAACACTAGCACAGGACAGCCTGGACGAATCCTTCACTGCTTGGACCTTCTGCCCGATTGTCGGCTGGCGCCGGATTTCGTTGCGTCGGGCCACGCGGGCTCAATGCGTCATTGGCTGGGGTGACAGGTGGTAGCGCGGCCGCGAGAAGCGTGATCCCGGGGGAGGACATCTCCTGCTACACTGCGGGCCCAAAGCGGGTTAGAGTACTCCGATGAAGAAAGTCCACATAGAGACGACCAAGGGCCAGATCGTGGCCGAGCTGTTCGAGGATGACGCGCCGGCCACTGTGGCCAACTTCGCGGGTTTGGCCGACGGAACCAAGGAGTGGGCTGACCCATCAACCGGGAAGAAGATCAGCCGTCCATTCTACGACGGACTGACCTTCCACCGCGTTATCCCTGACTTCGTCATCCAGGGAGGATGTCCGCTTGGCGATGGAACCGGCGGGCCTGGCTACAAGATCAAATGCGAAACCATGGGAAAGCGCCAGGTTCACAAGGCAGGCTCACTCTCCATGGCCCATGCGGGCAAAGACACGGGTGGATCGCAGTTCTTCATCTGCCACTCGCCGCAACCGCATCTCGATCGCAAGCACACGGTGTTCGGGCAGGTCATTTCCGGCATGGACGTGGTCAAGAAGATCCAGGCCGGCGATCGCATGACCAAGGTCTGGATCGAGGGGTGACGCAGCCTTCACTGTTCGACGCCATGGTGTGGACGTCCTGGTCTGAAGGTTCGGGTGTGCGCCGTGGTCGCCGCGTCCAGTTTGGAGCGGCTTCCTTGACTTCGAGCCTGCCCGTGGTTGATAACCGAGTGACCCACGTCCGTTGCTGCCCACGCTCCGGAGTCGTCGCTTGAGCAAGCCCACTCCTTTCGGGAAATACTACCTCCTAGAACGCATCAACGTCGGGGGCATGGCCGAGGTGTTCAAGGCCAAGGTCGTGGGGGTGGAGGGCTTCGAGCGAATCGTTGCGCTCAAGCGCATCCTTCCCCATATCGCCGAGGACGAAGAGTTCATCACGATGTTCATCGACGAGGCGAAGATCGCGGTGCAATTGCAGCACGCGAACATCGCCCAGATTTTCGATCTCGGGAAGGTGGACGACGCATACTTCATCGCCCTGGAGTACGTGCAGGGGCGCGACCTGCGAGGCATCTTTGACGATCTGCGCAAGCATCGCCAAACCATGCCCCTGCCTCAGGTGTGCTACGTGATTATGCAGGTTTGCGAGGGTCTGGACTATGCGCACAACAAGCGCGACGCCCAGGGTCGCGCCCTCAACCTCGTACACCGCGACGTTTCGCCGCAGAACGTGCTGATCGGATACGAAGGCGAGGTCAAACTCATCGACTTTGGCATTGCCAAGGCGGCGGGCAAAGCATCCAAGACCCAGGCCGGCATTCTCAAGGGCAAGTTCGGCTACATGTCGCCCGAACAAGTGCGCGGGCTGTCCATCGACCGGCGCAGCGACATCTTTGCCGTCGGTATCATTCTCTACGAAATGCTCACGGGCGAGCGGCTGTTCGTCGGCGAGAGCGATTTTTCGACCTTGGAGAAGGTTCGCAACGTCGAGGTTGTCCCACCGTCCTCATTCAACTCGCAGATTCCCGAGCAGCTCGAACGTATCGTGCTCAAGGCACTGGCCAAGGACTTGGAGGATCGCTACCAGAACGCCCTAGATCTGCACGACGACTTGCAGTCCTTCCTGTATTCCGTCGGCCAGTTCTCGTCACGCAAAGATCTGTCAGTCTGGATGAAGCGGACCTTCTCCACTGGCTTGGCGGTCGAAGAGACTCCCGAGATCGCTGCGTCCGAGGATATTGAAGAGATCGATCCCATCGAGGCCGATGTGGAGTCGCCCGTGTTGGCGCATGGGGCGAAGGACAACCAGGAGCTGGGCTGGGACGATGATGAGTTGGAGACGTCGATTTTCGACAAGCCAGTCGGCGCAGATACGCCGGCCGTCCGGGCCGAAAATGCTTTTCTAGCCAACGAAGACAAGACGGTGGCCGCTGCGCCCTCGGAGGCATCGCTGAGGGAGATGAACGAGGTCTTTCCTGCGCCTTCGACTTTCTCCGAGAAGGCTCCCACCCACAAGGAAAGCCCGCCGGCCTCGCTTCGTCAGACCATGATGGGCATCGGGAACACGCCGCCGGTTCGGCCTCTGCCTTTGCCCCCGCCGGGCCGCTCGACCGGGTCGCTTGCGGTCACGCCGGCTCCGGCTGCGGCGCAGCCCGGGGTTCCACGCCCGTCGCGACCAATGGCGATTCCGGTGCCGGCCGCCCGTCCCACGCCGCAAGCTGCTTTGCCGATGGGTCGGCCGCTGTTTGCGCCCTTAGGGGCGCCGTCCGCGCCCGAGCCTCCTCGTCCAGCCCTGCGCCAGACCTTGCTGGGAGTGGGCGCACCTAGCGCGCCCATCCCGGGGGTTTCTGCGCCCGCCATGCCGGCGTCGCCTTCGTTCTTCCCCGCCCCGCCCTTGCAGGGGTTCGACCAGGGGCCACCGGCCAATTTTGGCGCTGGCTTTCCCAGCCAGCCCTATGGGCCGCGACTATCGGGCGGTATGGATCCGGCGCTGGTCACCACGGCAGCCTTGTCGTTGCGGCCGCCATCGCGCATCAAGTACTACGTGCTTTTTCTCGCGTTCATGGCCTTGGGAGGTGGCGGCGCCTATCTGTACTTGACCCGGTCGGGGAAGATGCAGATTGGTGTCAAGCCAGTGGATGCGCGCGTGACCGTCGATGGGGTTGCCCTGCACGACGGACCACCCTACGTCATTGAGCGGCGGCCTGGCATCTACCACGTGGCAGTTGCGCGCGAGGGGTACGTGCCGCGCGAGCAAGACGTGGAGATTCGCACTGCGCAGGTGGAACGGGTGGAGATCGAGATGGAGGCGTCGCCCGACACCGGGTTCGAATTGACCAGTCAGCCGCCCGGTGGTCTGGTGTGGCTGGACGGGCAGGCCTTTGTCATTAATGAAACCGGGAAACAGGCCACCACCAACTTCAGGGCTTCGCGCATAACGCCCGGCCGCCATGTCCTGGAAATCAAGGGGGATCCGCGCTTCAAAGATTGGCGCCAGGAGATCTTCCAAGAGCCAGGCCAGACGCTGAAGATCAATGCCGCTCGCGAACCCGGGGGTGCGCCGGCACGCAGCGGAGGCACGGTTGCAGCCGGGGCGCATCCGTCGAGCACGCCGGCACCTTCGTCGCCCCCAGCCGGTGCCAGCGTGGTGGCCGAAAAGCGAGGGAGATCATCGTCCGGTTCACACCACACAAGCAGGGGAGCCACGCGCGCGGAAGGGTCGAGTGATGACGACTTGGGCGGCCAGAAGGTCGCAGGAGGCGGAAAGACCAAGGAAAACGGGGGGGTTGACGAGGATGTCTTCGAACGTGAGGGGAGGCTTGGGGCTGGGGGCGGAGAGGAATGCGTGGCGAACATCGGTTCCAAGCCGTGGGCTCAGGTGGCCATCGATGGCAAGCCGACTGGGAAGAGCACCCCGCTCATCGACTACAGCCTCGCTTGCGGCAAGCATCGGCTCACTTTCACCAACTCCGACCTGATGATTGAACGCAATGAGATCATCATTCTCAAACCGGGCCAGCGGTTCAAGAAGATCTTCCCGTTGGTAGACATGGATTTCTAAGTTGTCTATGGCCGGGTCAGGATCTTTGCCGTCGCCCGTGGGACTTCGCCCGGGATCCCCGGAGGCACTGCAAGCTGCCTGGGCAGACTATTTTCGCCGGATGACCTTCGAGCAGCCGCGCCACCCGGCCGCGCGCGAGTTTCTGGATGAGGATTTGCGCGCGACTTTGCGGCGTTGGATTCCGGCCGACGCATCGGTGGTTGAGGTGGGCTGCCGCACTGGTGACCTGATTACGGCTTTGCCCAACCAGGAACGGACAGGAATTGCCCCATCGATCGAGCTGGCGACGGAAGCCCAACGTCGCCATCCTGAGATCACCTTCGAGGTAGGCAAGGTCGAGCGCTTGCCGCCCGGGCGAAAGTTCGATGCTGTGATCTGCGATCGTCTGTGTCACACCGTGGCCGACGTGCGGGCCTGGCTGGAAGGCCTGCGCGATCGCCTGACTGAGCATGGATTGATCTATCTGACTGCCTACAACTATTTCTGGGAATTTGCCGCACAGGCGGCCGAGGTGGCTGGTTGGAAGATTCCGGCTCCCACCTCGAATTGGCTGTCGCACAGTGATTTTCACAACCTGTTCAACATCACCGGCCTCGAAATGGTTCGCTTCGAGGACCGCTTGCTGCTTCCCTTGCCGGTGCCGGGCCTTTCCCCGCTGGTCAATCGCTATCTCGCCAAGTTGCCCGTCTTGCAGCACCTATCCCTCTATCGGCTCTATGCCTTGCGTCGGCGGGATGGAAGCGCGGCGCCCAAGCCGCTGTCCGTAAGTGTGGTCGTTCCCACGCGCAACGAAGCAGGCAACGTGAGCGTGGCTATCGCGCGGACGCCGCCCATGGGCGCCTCCACCGAGTTGATCTTTGTCGAGGGCGGCTCCACCGATGGAACCTGGGAGACGATTCAGAAGGCGATCAAGGAGTATCGAGGCCCGCTCAAGCTGTCCGCCTACCAGCAGACCGGGAAGGGCAAGGGCGATGCCGTGCGGCTGGGCTTTGACAAAGCCAAAGGCGACGTGCTGATGATTCTCGATGCCGACCTGACCGTGCCGCCGGAAGAACTGCCCGTGTTCTACGAGGTCATCGCGCGCGGGTTGGGGGACTTCGTGCAGGGAACCCGCTTGGTCTATCCGATGGAACCCGGAGCGATGCGTTTTTTCAACCGCATCGGCAATCACGCCTTCTCCCTCCTGTTCACCTATCTGCTCCAGCAGCCCATCAAGGACACGCTGTGCGGAACCAAGGTCTTGCGACGGCGCGACTATGAGCGGCTGGCGGCGGCACGGCACGTATTCGGAGACTTCGATCCCTTCGGGGATTTCGATCTGATATTCGGTGCCGCCAGATTGAATTTGAAGATCGTGGAGATTCCGGTTCGCTACCGAGAACGCCTGTACGGCTCCACCAATATCTCGCGTTGGCTGCACGGCTGGCTGCTGCTCAAGATGTCGGCGGTGGCGGCCAGCAAACTCAAGTTTGTGTGAACGTCAGCGGACCAGGAAGACATGCTCGGTCGGCCGCTGATCCGCCCCGCCAACCTTCGGAGCGCACGGAGCATCTTTGGCACGATCCGATCGCTGGCGATTCTGGTGGTCGGCGTGGTCACGGTCGGCGGACTCTTGCCCTTCCTCGATCGCTTCCAACCGCTCAGGACCTGGCTGACTATCCCCCTAGGCGTCATCCTCGCGTGGCAGGTTGTCGTGAACCTAGGTTGGGCTGGCGTCGGCTTGGTCGTCACGCGCCGGCTGCTGCCCTTCGGTCTGCCGCCTATCGAGCGGCTAGGCATAGGTGTCGCGGTCGGCGTGACCGGATTCGCGTTTGCATTGTACCTGCTTGGTGCCCTTCATCTCTTTAGGCCAGAGTTCGCCGCGGGTCTGGCCCTCGCCTTTCTTGCAGTGGGCCTTCCCAGCTTGCGACGCTGGTGGCATGAGGCCGTGGCGAGTGACCCGTTCGAGGGGTTGACAAGACGTTGGTTGGGCACGGCGGCGGTTGTTTTTGGCGTTCTCGGCATCGGAATGGCCTATCTGGGAGTGCTGACTCCGGACGCCATCAACTATGATTCGCGTTGGATGCACCTCGCGAGTGCGCAGGACTATGCGCGTGAGGGGCGGCTGGTTGCGTTTCCAGGCGACTGGCAGCGGATGTATCCCCACCTGGGGAGCATCCTCCACACGTGGGATTTCCTGGTGCCCGGGCTCAGCGAGCCTATGACCCGGTGGATGATGGCGTTGCACACGGAGTTCTCATTGTTTCTGTGGACGTTGGTTGGTGTTGGGTGCGCGGCGCGGTGGTTGGCTGCCGAGGTGCGGGTCAGGGGCGCGTGGGCGGCGTACTTCCTATTTCCCGGCATTTTCGTCTACGACGGAAACATGGGCGGCGCCCAAGATCACATTGCGGCGTTTTTCGCAGTACCACTGTTCATGCTATCCGTACGTCTGTCTGCGCGGCGTTCCGGCGCCGCGTTCGTGCTTTGGGGGATCGTTGGTGCAGGGGCGCTACTGTGCAAGTTTCAGGCTCTCTATTTCATCGCACCACTGACCGTGGTGCTGGTATGGCGGATGTTTCATGCCGGGGAATCCGTCGGTCTGGCATGCCGACGAATTCTGCGGGCAGCTGGCATCATCTTGGCGACCGTTGTCGTGGTGACCGCACCGCATTTCGTGAAGAACTTGGTTTTTCACGCCAATCCATTCTACCCGCTGGCCCAGGACTGGTTCACCGGCAGTCGGCCAACCGTTCCCGATGCGCCGCTCCTGGTTCGCTACCTCCTCACCGATTGGAACTGCAAACCTTCGGGTGATGCCTGGAGCCGCTTGGTTCAGACGCTCGGAGTTACCTTCACGTTTGCGTTCAAGCCGCACTACGCGTTCATGGGGAATCTGCCGACATTCGGGTTTCTGTTTACGTTGACGCTACCGTTGTTGCTGTTTGTGAGCGGCGCGAGACGTCTGTGGGTCGGCGCCATCGCTTCGCTGATGGCACTGTTCTGCTGGGCGTCTCTCTACTTGGTGGACCGCAACCTTCAGATAATATTGCCGTTGTTGGTGGCGACAACGGCGGCAATACTGGTTCGGGCGTGGGCGGTCGGGCGATTGGCTCGTCTGGGAGTTGTCGCGCTGGTGGCCTTGCAGATTATTTGGGGAGGGGATCTGTGGTTCTGCGGATCCGACCGCACTATGAGCAGTATTGCGCTGATTCGCAGCACGCTGGATGGACGGGCCCGCAGTCGGTTCACTGGAATGTCCGCCGACTATTTCGCTTTGGATCGCGCTTTGCCGAAGAGTGCGGTCGTGTTGTTACACCACTGGCACCCGCAGTTGGGAATCAATCGGCCAGTCTATTTGGACTGGGCTGGCTTTCAGGGGGTCGTGGACTACCGCGGGTTCAAGAACGTGCGCGACTTCTATGATCGTCTTCGCGCCCTGGGCGTAACCCATGTCGTCTACCTCCCGGGCGAGCAAGCCGGATCCTCCAAACAGGAAGACGCGATCTTCTTGAGCTTGGTGTTCGGCTACGGCCATCCGCGCACCCGCGTCGGGATGTTCGAGATGTTTCCCCTGCCCGCTGCCGCCCCGCCCTCACGCCCACCGCTTCAGGTCGTGACCGTGGGCCTCGACAATTACGCCGACGGACTCTACGACATCAGCGATCTGGGGACATGCCGCTTCCTGCCCGCCGCGAATCAACACTATCCTCTCCCTCGGCTCCGGCCCACTACGGGCGGATTCGATCTTCTCGTCGGTTCGGCGGATGTTGTGATGGTCGGCACGGGCGTGGCCCTGGGCGCGTCGACGTCGGCAATGCTGGCCAGGGATTTTCAGATGGCCGCGCCCTACCCGGGTTTGTCCGTCTACATCCGAAAAACACCTGCCGGGTGATTGCCCGGGTATGGTCCTACCGGTTCGTCCACGAGGTGCATTCGTAGAGCGAAAGCGATTGCGGCGCGAGCAAGGGCATGCTGAGGCGACCGACGGGACGCAATAGCTTGCCAAGCGCGGAGGTAATTTGGGCCGGAGTGGTGATGTGGTGAGCTTCGATGTTCCCAAATCCGAGCATGCGAAAGCAGGTGGCCATGAAACGGTTCACCATTGGGTAACCTGCCACCAAGGTGCCGGCAGGGGCGAGGACGCGAGTCAGACAGCGGGCTGCCGCCTCGGCGTCCGCAATGTGTTCCAGCACCGACACGCACACCACTACGTCGAACGCGCCGGCGGGCAGCACGGCGGGATCCAAGAGATTCGCAACCCGAAAGCTGGCGACGCAGGCAGGCGTGACCAGCGATGCAAGCCCCGCCGCCAGCACCAGATCCGTACCGACATATTCGGGAAAGCCCGCGGTCAGGCTGGGAACCAGGATTCCACTGCCAACCCCCACTTCGAGCACGCGCCGGCCCCCGCTTGGGACCAAGCGGAGACCCATCCTCAGACGGTGGCGGTAGAGATGGCCGATGACAGGCCGGTAGTAGTAGGGCAGGGGATCGAACTCATTGTTGGGCACCAGCGCGCCCGAGGGTGGAAGTCGGAATCTCACGGTCTCGATGCTCCGCGGTTGGAGGTGGACCGAGCCGGCGTCGCCAGAATGCCGTTCGACGTGATTCTCGGTCCTATGACCAGGGAGAAAGCCTCGGAGAAGTCAGGATAGCGGCTATCGACCAGGGATTGGAATTCGCGTTGTTTCTCAGCGAGGTCCTCCGCCACCTGTTGCCCACGAAGCTGGGCGAGCTTGTAGCGGATCTGGGTGCGACCTTCCTCGCTAGAGGCCACGGCGTAGGCCTGCTCAAGATGGCGAACCGCCAGATCCTGGCTTCCTTCCTTGGTCAGCATGCGGGCGACCAGATTGGGGATGTAGTAGGGCACACCCTCGAAGAACGCGGCCTGGCGCAGAATCTCGACACCCTGCTGGCGCCAGCCGGGGATGCGCGGGTCATCTGAACTTGCGTCATTGGGCAGTTCATAGAGCAGGTTGAATCCAAGTTGGAAAGGCATCTCCCAGTCGAAGGGGAAGGCTTGCCGGCCACGCTGCAGGACCGTATTGGCGGCCAGCACCATCTCGGGGACAATGCGCTGGCCGTTGTAGATGAGCATAGCGGCCCCGGCCAGATAGAGCCGGCGGAACTGGGGATCGAGGTCGATGGCCGCGCCCAGATAGTTGGCGAGCCACTTGGTGGGCAGACGTGCGTGCAGCTGGGTGCCAAAGTAGACGTTGGCCCGGGCATGCACGATGTCTGCCGCCAATTCACTGTGGCCAAGGCTGGCGAGCCGGAGAATTCCCGACGGCGGCAAGTAGAATGTATCGGCTTCGGGCGGCCAGCGGTCGTGCAGGGCGTTGGCCCGCGACTGACAGAGCAGGGCAACGGTCGAAAGCGAAACCAGCAACAAGCTGATCGCGAACGCGGGGCCAGGCCGGCGGCCAGGCGGGGTTGGGCGGGCAAGCACGCGCGACATTGGGGAAGTCAGCCTTCCGCGGGCGGCGGGGTCTTGTCGCCGGTCTCGCCGGCAACGTCGGCTCCGGTGACGCCCAGTTTGGATAGCCGGTAGCGCAGCGATCGAAACGAAACGCCCAGCAGGCGCGCCGCCTCGGTACGGTTGCCGCCAGTCCGCTCCAGTGCGCTGATGATTATGCTTCGTTCGAAGTCCTCCACCACGCGTTCGAGATCAAGTCCGCTTTCGGGCACCAATGGGGCGCTGGTTAGGCTGGGGACGACGGTGGACAAGCCGCTCAGGGTGGGGAAGGCCTCGAAGGTGAGGCGGTCGCCGGAGGCCAGGATCACTGCCCGTTCGATGAGATTCTCCAACTCGCGCACGTTGCCGGGGAAATGGTAAGCCATGAGCGCCTGCATGGTCTCGGGATCGACGCCCGCGACTTGGCGTCCGTGCTCGGCGGAGAACTTGCGTAGGAAGTGGTCGACCAGCAGCGGGAGGTCCTCGCGCCGCTCGCGCAAGGGAGGCAGACGCAGCCGAATTACGTCCAGTCGATAGAAGAGATCTTGGCGGAAAGTGCCCTTCTCCACCTCAGTTTCCAGGTCACGGTTGGTCGCGGCCACGATGCGCACGTCGACCTCACGTTCCGTCACTCCGCCCACCGGTTTGACTTTGCGCTCTTGCAGCACGCGCAGCAGCTTGACTTGCATGGCCACCGGCAGCTCGGCCACTTCGTCGAGCAACAGAGTTCCGCTATGGGCTGCCTCGAACAGGCCTTGCTTGTCGGCGTGCGCGCCGGTGAAGGAGCCCCTCACATGCCCGAACAGCTCGGATTCGAGCAAGGTTTCCGGGATGGCGCCGCAATTGACCGCCACAAAGGGCCGATCCGCGCGCTGGGAAAGCTCGTGCAGGGCTCGCGCCGCCAGCTCCTTGCCCGTGCCGGACTCGCCAATCAGCAGCACACTGGCGCGCCCGGGGGCGGTCTTTCTCAGCGTGTCGAACACCCGCTGCATGGCCGGCGACTTGCCCAGCAGCCGGTCAAGCCGGTAGCGGCCCTTGATTTCGTCGCGCAGGGCCAGGTTCTCGCGGGCCAGGGCGCGGCGTTCGAGGGCGCGATCGACCACCAGGCTGACCTCGTCGATCTTGAATGGCTTGGTCAGGTAGTCGTAGGCGCCCGCCTTCATGGCCGCGATGGCCGTCTCGGTGGTAGCAAAGGCGGTGACCACGATGACCTGGGTGTCGGAATGAAGCTTCTTGGCCGCTTCCAGCACCACCATGCCGTCGACATCCGGCATGCGCAGGTCGGTGATAACCACGTCGAACTCGCGTCCCTTCAAGGTGGCCAAAGCCTCGCTGCCACCCGAAGCTACCTCCACCCGATGCCCAGCCCGACGCAGGTGGATGGCGAGAAACTCACGCATGGAGCGCTCGTCGTCGACGATCAGGATGTCACCGGTGGGGGCCATGAACTCAATTCCGCTTGCGTGCGATAAGGATGAGAAACCCACCCAAGTTGCGCAGGCCTGGCCAGTCGCAGACCGCGTGTTCGATTCGTTCAAACAGCTTGGCCAGAGCAGGGATGCGGAAGACCTGTGACACCGGCGTGACCACACGTACGCCGCGCACCCCGACGAAATCCACGCCTTCGGGCAAATAGCTGCGCGCGGTCGCGAGCGTGTCGTAGCGGGTGTAGACGTCGCGATCGGTCGTCCCTTCGGCGATAGGAGCGGCCCCGCCAATCAGCTTGGCCAAGTAGCGCAGGGAACGCGGGTTGTAAAATTCCAGCAGGAGATGGCCCCCCGGACGGACCACCCGGGCCAACTCGGCCAAGGCTTCGCGAATGGGCGGCACATGCGCCAGCACCTTCATGCTGTAGACCAGATCCACCGACCGGTCTGGCAAGGGCAGCGCGGTCAGCGAGCCCTGCACCACATGGAGGCCGCGATGCTGGGCCAGCCCCAGCATGCTGGCAGACAGGTCGAGCCCAATCGCCGAGCGGGCCGCGCGAGCAGTTTCGGTCAGCAGGAGACCGGTGCCACATCCTGCCTCGAGAACGTCGAGGCCGGTGCCGTATCGGCGCACCAGCTCCAACTCCAAGTCGTCGATGAGCCGGTGATAGCCACGGTGGCGTTCGCGTTCGTAGGTGGTGGCGAAGCGATCGTAGTACTGCTGCGTCGAGCGGAGATCGTGCATGGCTGGGAACAAGCCTGATTATGCGTTCACTGCGCCTCAGACGCGAGAGCCTTGCGCAAGAAAAAACAACCGCGAGCAAACCGCGTGAGGTGATTCAGAGCAGATCGGCCCAGCGACAGATCTCAATGCTTCGCCGGGCAACTCCGTCGCGCACGCGGGTCGACAGGAGTGCGGTGAACTCAGCGCGTTCTACGGGATCGTCACTCTCGCGGGGCGCGCAGATGAGTTCATGGATGCCGGGGCCCAGGCGGCCTAGGATCTCGAGGATTCGGATCTCGTCGAGTCTCCCGCTTTCAAAGTAGCCCCAGGTTCGCGGCCCGTGGCGCAGGACACCCATCTGCCTCCGGTTGAACCAGGCCAAGCCAGAGAGGGCGGCGGTGTTCAGGCTGCGCCGGATTTCGGTGAGCCATGCCAGGGTCGGACGTTCCCCCGTCGTGCGCACGCCGGCGATGCCGTGCCGGCGTGCAACCGCTTCGACGGCGCGACCCACGATGGGCAGAACCCCCACGTGGTCAGAAGTGGTGAGGTGGTCGATGGCAAGGCCGCTGTCGCGCAAACGTGCCACCTGCGCGTCAAACTCGCGCTCGATCTCGTCGCCGCGCGGCTTGGCCTTGGCCCAGGACAGGAAGACTTCTCGTGCCTGGGAGGGAAAACGCTCGTCGGGGCCCAGCAGAGAGCGGATGGCGGAGGGCCGCGCGATGGGAGCGCCGCCGGTCAGGGTCAAATGAACGCCGACCCCAAGGGCAGGGGCGCTGGCCAGCTCCAGCCGGATGGCGTCGGGGTCAGCGCAGTTGCCGATGACCGAGGTGCTGGTGACGATGCCTTCCCCGTGGGCGCGCAAAGTACCGCGTGTGATCGCGGAGTCCAAACCGAACCCGTCGGCATTGACCACCAAGCGTATGGGCGAGTCCAGGCCTTGCATTGACGTGCTTCTAGCCGATTTTTCGCTACAATCCCGCGCTATCCTGACCAACTTGCCCCACCGCAATCTGCGCCGGCAGCCCCCCGCCGTTGATCTCCTCACCTTCCCCGGGCGCGTGTCCTACCATCGCCTGGCCAATGGTTTGCGCGTGTGCACGGTCGAGGCGCCCCACCTGCACGGGGTCGTGGTGGCTCTCTACGTGCGGGCCGGCTCACGCTACGAGGGGGTGAGCAGCAACGGGCTTTCGCACTTCGTGGAGCACATGCTGTTTCGTGGCTGTGCGCAGTTCCCCAATTCGTTCGCGCTCAACCGCGCCATTGAGGAACGCTGCGGGATGCTCATCGGCGAGACGGGACGCGACTATTCCCTCTATCAAGTGTCGCTGCACCCGCGCGACCTTGGGAGCACGCTTGAGATTCTGGGGGACCTCTTCTTGCGGCCGTGCTTTGCGGACCTGGAACTTGAGCGCGCCATTGTGCTCGAAGAGATTCTGGACGATTTCGACGACCGCGGTCATCGCATCAACCCCGACGATCTGGCACGCGAGGCTCTCTGGTCGGGTCATCCGCTGGGATTCGCCATCACCGGGCCGGAGCGCAACATCCGGGGTTTTTCCCGCGCCGACGTGCTCCGCCATTTCCGGCGCTGCTATGGCGCACGCAACATGGTCTTGTGCGTGGCCGGGCCAGTACGGAGGGCGGCAGTGCTGGCGCAGGTCAGGCGTGCCTTTGCCGGTCTGCCACCTGGGCGGCGCCAGCAGCCCGTGCCGCCACCCGCGCGGGTACGCGGGCCAAGCTTTCGCAGCGTGCGCAGCGACTCGGCACAGGCCGAGATTCAGATCCTGTTTCACGCGCTTGCCGATCGGGATCCAGGCTCCGCCGCGCTGATTGTCCTGCTGCGCGTGCTGGACGACGGCATGTCCACGCGTTTGCACTATCGGGTGTGCGACCAGAAAGGTCTCGCCTACCACGTAGGCGCAGCCTTGGATCCTCTTTACGACACCTCGCTGGTAGAGATTGACTCTGCCTGTGCGCCGGACAAATTGCCCCAGTTGGCCAGCGAGGTCATGGCCCTGCTCTCGGACCTGCGCACGACGCTGGTTCCGGAGGAAGAGTTGGCCAAGGCCAAGCGTCGCTACGCGCACGACGTGGAGGCCGGATTCGATGATCTGGAAGGTCTGTGTAGCTGGTTCGGCGGCACCGCGCTGTTCGTCCCGCACCCGCGCAGCCCGGCCGAACGCTACCGCCGCGTGGCGGCCGTCAGCGCAAAACAGATCCGCCAGGTGGCCCGTCGAGTCTTGCAGCCGGAGCGCATGGCCGCTGTGCTGGTGGGCAGCGTGGAGCGCAGCCTGTCGCGACGGGTGGAAAGAATCCTGCGGGATTCTTTCCATAGTGGATGAGCAAGAGCGCTGCCTGGTCGTCACGGTCGCACTCCGCCTCCGTTCAACAAAACGCTGTAGTGAGCGTTATGGTGAGATGAGAGACGCCTTCATGGACGAGATGCCCCACCTCAAGCTGGTTGGAAAGCCCGTGCCCGAGTCGGACGAATACTCCAAGGCGCGCGCCCAGGCTGACGATCTGCTGATGATCGCCTCTGCCCAAGGGGACCGCGCGGCTTTCGCGATGCTGGTTTCGCGCTACGAGGGGCATGTGCGCAGCTACTGCGGGGCCATCTTGCATCACGAAAACCAGGCCTGGGACGCCGCACAGGACGTCTTTCTGCGCCTATGGGCGACGCGCCTTCGCTATCGCGCCAAGGGCAGATTTCGCGCGTATCTCTATACCATCGCCCGCAACACCGCGCGAAACCTCTGCCGCGCAAGACGCCGGCGCAATGCCTTGACAAATCTTCTCGGTCTCCAAGACGACGACGCCAGTGCGGTGGTCGACACGCGCGCTGTCGCAGGCCAGCAAGGCCTGCACGAGCAGGACGAGGCCGCCCGCCAGGTGCGGTTGGCCCTGTCGCAGCTCGACGAGCAGCTTCGCGATGCGCTCGTGCTCCGCTACTTCAACGATCTGTCCTACGACGAGATAGCTGCTGTCATCGGCCGGACGCCATCAACGGCCCGCTCGCGGGTATTCTATGGTTTGCGGCGGCTGGCTGAGCTTCTGCCCAAGGAGTCGGTTCAATGAAGTGCCCGGACGAGCAAGTCCTTGCGGCGTTCATGGAGGGCGAGCTGTCAACCAACGTCGCCGGCGAGATGCAGGCCCATCTGGCCAACTGCGCAGGTTGTCGCCAAGCCTTGCAACGCCTGCGCGAGACAGCCGGACGGTTGCGCCACGCCCGTGCCGCCGAGGATCCCAGCTTCGTAAGCCAGGTGCTGCAGCGACTGCCGGAAATCAGTCGGCGCCACCCTGGCCGCTGGCTGGTTGGCTTGGCATTGCCGGCTGCCGCGACTTTGGTGATCTTCTTGATCGTGCCCTCGCATCGTCGCGACGGGGAAAATTCTGAATCTGGCGCATTTGTCGCGCGCGGCGGCCCGAAAGGTGGATCGGTCGAGCCAGCGACCCATCTTGGGGTGGAGGTCTTCGTCCATCCCCAAAGCCACGAGAAGAATCGTGTGGCAATGCGCGGCGGTGAGCGAATCGAGAATGGCGACGGTTTCAGCTTTGTCGTCAGCAACCGATTTGGTCGCGATGTCTACCTTTGCCTTTTTGCCATCGACAGCGCGCAGGTCGTGCACTGGTTCTATCCGTCGTACGCCGACGCCGCGACCGAGCCGCAGGCGATTCGCGTGCCGGCCGCCCCGGCGATCATGCCCCTGTCCCAGGGTGTGACTCCGGAAGGGCTGGCGCCCGGTCGACTGTCGGTGGTTGCGCTGTTCCTGGCACGTTCGGTTGGTGTCGCGGAAGTGGAGAAAGTGGTTGCCGAGGCCGCGCTCAGCACCATCGCGCAGCGCCTGCCTGTGCTTGCCCAGCAAACCCAAATCATCAACGTCATGAAGTAGCGCCAATAGCTGATTGAACCACATGTTGCCGGCATCAATCCCCCTAGCCATCAGTCTCGCATTGACCACGCCAGCGCCGGCCGCGCCCGCACCCCGGGCTTCGGTTGGCTTCGCCCTGGTGGTGACCAACAATCGCAGCCTGACTTCGTCGCGCCCCGACTTGCAGTATGCCGACGACGATGGCGCGAAGTACGCAGACCTGTTTTCTGACGAGCTGGGGTCAGGCCAGGTCACCCTGCTAGCCGATTTCGATGTGTCCAGCCGTCGCCTGTATCCCGAGTGGAGCAGCCGCGCCGTGGCCCCGACCCGCGCCAATCTCGACCGGGCAGTGGCCCGCCTGTCCGACGAAATAGCCCACGCGCAGGCGGGCGGCGCCGCGGTTCAGCTCTATCTAGTTTTCGCCGGCCACGGCGATGTCGATCACGGCCAGGGCTATCTCGATCTCGCGGACCAGCGCCTGACCGCGCGCGATCTCGACGAAAGCGTGCTGGCTCGCCTGAAAGCCGACCGGGTGCACCTGATCCTCGATAGCTGCAATTCGTACTTCATGCTCAACCCACGCAAGCCGGGCGGCAAGCGCTGGCAGACAAACCACGATGTGGCGGGCGTGCTCGACAAGTACCCCAACCTAGGAGCCATCATCTCCACCAGCGCCGAAGCGGTCACCTACGAGTGGAGCGAGCTGCAGTCAGGTATCTTTAGCTACGAGCTTCGCTCCGGGCTGCGCGGCGCCGCCGATGTCGACGGCGACGGCCAGGTGAGCTACGCCGAGCTGGCGGCCTTTGTCGACGCTGCCAATCAGGACATCCGCAACGATCTGTATCGCCCCAAAGTCTTCGCGCGCGGGCCCGCCCACGACGACAGCGAAGCCCTGCTGACCCGTCACGCGTCGACGCATCTCCTCAAGATCGAAGCTGCGGGCGCTCGCCGACTTACCCTGCGCGATTCTCAGGGGGTACGCTTGCTCGACCTCAACAAGGAGGACAGCACGCCGATCACTCTGAGTCTCCCGGCCGAGCATGTCGCAATCTATGAAAAGACGCCTGGGAAAGAGCGACCGCTGGTCAGGGTGCGCGACTTCGACGGCTCAGCCGGGCCAGTCGCCGCGCTCGATGAGTTGCCCCAAGTCGAGCCGGGCCTATCCGGACGCGGGGAAGCCCCGGTTTTTGCGGCCCTCTTTGCCAGCCCCTTCGGTGCGCGGGCCTTTGCCGTTGCGCAGGCTGCGCCCAAGGAAATGGATCCGGCCTACTTCGGCATCACCCGGCGCGACGCCGACCAGTTGCGTTCGCACCTGGAGATGACCATAAAGCTGGAACAGGACCGCATCTTCGCGCTAGGTCTTGGGGTGGGAATGGCTGCCCTGGTGGGAGCGGATGTCCTCAGCACCACGCTTACCAGCAAGGACATGAAGACCGCAGACAAGCAGAGCATCGTTTTCTCGACACTCAGCCTCCCAGCGGTATTTGCCGGCGCCGTACTGGTGCGCTCGTTTTTTCGCAGCGATTCTGAAAAGCTGTTGGCCGAGTTTGACAGAGGGGATCTTGCCAGCGAAGAAGGCCGGGGCCGCGCGGTGTTGGAGACACGCGGCAAATTCCGTCGCGTGGCCGAGAGCAAGCACCGCCTGCGCTACATCCTGGGCGGCATCGTCCTTGGGGTGGCAGCGGCCGAGGTAGTTTTCGGATCTCTCGACCTGAGCCGGCACCATGGAAGCGAGCAGGCTCCCGACTATGTGGCCCTCTCCAACGGTGCCATCATCGCTGCCCTGGGAGCGCTCATCATCGGCGTGGAACGTCTGCCTGTCGAAAGAACCTGGGAACTGTACGAGGCCGACCAGGGCGGCGCGACGGCAGGACCTGATCCGGAACCCGTTGCCGCCAAGCACGCCAGTGCCAGCGTCACGCCGCTGTTCGGTGTGGCCCGCGGCGGCGCCTTCTTCGGCCTCGGCGCAACGTTTTGAGCATTTGGATCTTCGTACCGAACGAGCCGAGGCAGCCCCCACCGTGAGCGCAGCTACGTTTGCGCGTCGAACACGGACGTCGGCCCTGGCGAGGCGCCGCGGAAGAGCACGTACTCGGGTTTGACCAGCTCGACCACGGAGGTCTGCTCGCTGGCCCAGAACGCCTCCCAACGTCCTCGACATGCGAGATTTTCGGCAATGCTGCGCCAGAGTCGCTTGCCGCGGGCACTCCCTCGGTACGGATGGCACCTGGGATCCGGAAAGCCGCATTCCAGCCATATCCCAGTCGTTTCAACCTTGGTGAGGTCTGATCGACCTGCGCCGAGTTGGTCCTATGGCTCACTTCCCGCGCGATTTCGCGGGCTGCTTCGCAGGTGCAGCGGGCGGGCTCGCCTCGACGCTGATGACCAGCTTTTCCTTGATCGGGCGGCAGAGGGTCTCTTGGCAGATGACGAAGCCGGCTTCGGCCTGCACCTCGCCATGCCCTGCCTGGGCAGCGACCAGCGCCACATGGAAACGCGCGCTGGAATCGCTGCTGGCCGCCAGGTCGGCCCGGACAAGGCGCGGCTTTTCGACCGTGATCCCCGGACCGGGCGTTAGCTTCAGGGTGAGCGGCGCCTCGGCATTGAGGTGCCAGCCTTTCTTGGTTGCGATGACCACGCTGGCGGTGGCCTTTTCGCCCAGGGTTGCCTTGACGTTGCTCGGCTTGACCTCGTAGGCGTCGTCTACCGCCCGGGCGGTGGCGGAAGCCAAGAGCAGCCACGCCGCGCAGGCAGCCGCCGCGCGGTAGGTAGATTGGGTCAGGTGTGGGAGCATGGACACCGCCAGTTTATTGACCGGATCCCGTCTCGGCAAACCCGATTCGCGTGTTGCCGGAAAATCGGCTAGATTATGGGCATGCCTCCTCTCATCGAAAAGGCGGAACGTGCGCGTCAGTTTGCCCGAGCCATCGCCTCCGACCTGGCGATGTACAACGAGGCCAAGCTGGCCCAGGGCATCCAGGACGACACGCTTTTCGACCTGATGAAGGATGAGATCGAAGAGGGCCGCTCGCACTTCAAGTCGCGTGTGATACCAGAGATCGCGTCCACCAATCTCTATGATCGCGCGCTGGTGGACATCCTGGTCAAGCAGCGCGGGCAGAACATCAAGTCCAAGATCTGGTGACAAGCGATACCGACGCTCGGCCAGGCGCAGCTTCGCCGCAGCCATCGCTCAGCTTCACCGTGGCGTCCGCGGAGGTTGGACTGCGGCTCGACGTCGTGCTGGCGGCGCGGGTCAATGGCGTTTCGCGAACCCAGCTTTCCCGTCAGATTGGCGAGTCTGCGGTCACGGTGAACGGCAAGGCCGCGTCGCCGTCGCAAAAAATGCGAAGTGGCGATCGCGTGGTTTGGGTTCAGCCCCAGGTGCGCGAGGTGGAATTGCTGGCGGAGGACATCCCGCTGCGGGTGGTGTTCGAGGACGAAAGCCTGGTCGTCATCGACAAGCCAGCGGGCCTGGTGGTCCATCCGGCCGCCGGTCACGAGGACGGGACGCTGGTCAATGCCCTGCTCGCGCACTGCCAAGATTTGCGCGGCATCGGCGGCGAATTGCGGCCGGGGATCGTCCATCGCATCGACAAGGACACCTCGGGGCTGCTGGTGGTCGCGAAGGACGACGTCACCATGACGGCATTGGGCGCCGATTTCAAAGTCCATCGCATCCGAAGAGTCTACGAAGCCTTGGCGGTCGGGCGGCCGGCGCGCGAATCCGGACGCATCGAAACCCTGCACGGCCGAGACCCTTATGATCGAAAGAAGTTCAGCATCAAGGTGAAGACCGGCAAGCGCGCGGTCACCAACTGGCGGCTGCTGGAAGATCTCGGCAAGGCGTGCCGAATGGAGGCAGAGCTCGAAACCGGACGCACGCATCAGGTGCGCGTGCATTTTGCGGCGATGGGATGCCCGCTGCTCGGCGATGTCACCTATGGGCGCCCGCCGCGCGACGAGCAGGTGCGAGCCATCGCCAAGCAACTGGGGCGACAGGCCCTGCACGCGCGGCTGCTCGGCTTTCATCACCCGAAGACGGGAAAGTGGCTGGAATTTGAATCGAATCCACCCGAGGATTTCATCACCGCGCTCGCGGCTCTGCGGCATCTGCGCTAGCCCGCATGGTTCACGAGAATGGATTGCTGACGGACATGCCAAAACAGACCGGGTTCGATGCACGGAAGATTGGCGGGCTAGTCGATTGTGATGGAAACCCTGGAAGGGTNNGCAGCGCGGGCAGAACATCAAGTCGAAAATCTGGTGAGCACTGGTCAGCCGGTAGGTACCCGACCGCACACCTTGCTGGTTGCGCCCAGCGCAGCCGGAAGGCGGTTGGACTTGGTGCTGGCCGCGGAATTTCCCCAGGTTTCGCGTACCCAGTTTACCCGCCATGTTTCCCAAGGTGCGGTCACGGTGGACGGGAAGGCGGCGGCGCCCTCGCGCAAGCTGCGCGCGGGCGAGGTCATCGTGTGGACACCGCCGGCGCCCCGGTCCCGGGTGGAACTGTGCGCCCAGGACATCCCCTTGCGGATCGTCTACGAAGACGCGTCGCTGGTGGTGCTCGACAAACCGGCGGGTCTGGTGGTTCATCCTGCTGCCGGGCACGAGGACGGAACTCTCGTGAATGCGTTGCTCGCCCATTGCCGGGACTTGCGCGGGATCGGCGGCGAGCTGCGTCCCGGGATCGTGCACCGCCTGGATAAGGACACCTCGGGCCTGCTGGTGGTGGCCAAGGACGACGCGACCATGGTGGCGCTGGGTGCCGACTTCAAGATCCACCGGGTCAGGCGCGTGTACGACGCGCTGGTAGTGGGCCGGCCGCCGCGCGCGGCGGGCAAGATCGATACCCTGCACGGTCGCGACCCGCACGACCGCAAGCGCTTCACCACGCGGGTCAAGACCGGCCGGCGCGCCATCACCAACTGGCGGTTGGTCGAGGATCTGGGCCGGGCCGCGCTGGTGCAGGCCGAACTGGAAACCGGGCGCACCCACCAGGTGCGGGTACATTTCGCGGCACTCGGTTGCCCCATCCTGGGCGACTCCAGCTATGGCCGATCGCCACGCGACGCAGCCGTGCGGGAGATCGCGCACACCCTGGGGAGGCAGGCGCTGCACGCGCGCGTGCTGGGATTCTTCCATCCCAAGACCGGGGCGTGGCTGGAATTCCAATCCGACCCGCCCGCGGACTTTGCGGTGGCGCTGGCCGGCCTGCGCGTGCTGGCGGCCGCAGACCAGTCCAAGGTGCAGGGGCGGGTTCGCTCCCCGTCGCAAAAGGGAGGCTGATATGGAGACGAAGGATTTTCCTGTCGACGGTGGTGTTTCTGTGCCGCTGCTGGTGTCGACCACAATCCCCGCGTCGTTTCGCCACGGCTTCAGCACGCGGGTGGGCGGGGTCAGCGCGGCGCCCTACGCCAGCCTGAACCTGGGTAGCAAGTGGGGCGATTCGGCCGAAAACGTGGCCGAGAATCGGCGTCGTCTTCTCGTTGCCTCGGGCGCGCGCGCGATGTACGCGGCCTGCCAGGTGCACGGGACGCGCGTGGTGCGCGTGGCCGCCGGCGACGATCCGGATGTGGTGAAAAGAGAAGAGGCCGATGGGCTGTGCAGCGACGGGGCGGGGCTTGGCCTGTCAGTACATGTGGCCGACTGCGTGCCGGTTCTCATCGCCGATCCGTGCACCAGTGCGTGTGCGGCCCTGCACGCCGGCTGGCGTGGGACGGTGGCGGGTATGGCGACGGCAGGTGTGGCGGCCTTGGTCGGGACCTTTGGCTGTCGCCCCGAGGATCTGCGCGTCGCGCTCGGCCCATGTATTGGTCCCTGTTGCTTCGACGTCGGGCTGGCAGTCGTGGGCGCCTTCGAGGCAGCCTGGCCCGGCGCGCGCGCGGCGGGCGTAGTGGTGGAGACAGCGGGTTTTCAGCCGCGTATCGATCTGCGCCAGTGCCTGCGCTTGCAGTTTCAGGCAGCCGGCGTCTTGCCCGAGCACATCGACGCCAGTTCCGACTGCACCCACTGCGATCCAGCCGGCCGCTTTTTTTCCTTCCGCAGCTCCGGCCGCCTAACCGGCCAGTTGGCGGGATTCATCGTGGCCGCCGGAGAAAGTTAGCTCTTTTCACCACAGAGGGCACAGAGATCATAGAGATGAACCGGAAAGAAGAAGGGGTTGGCTCATGTCCGGTCCGAACCCTTCTTTTCCGGCCTCTGTGTTCTCTGTGGTGAAAGAGCTAGTCAATCCCGGTTACAGCGAAACTGTCGGTCCCGACAGTCGGCTGCGCAATCTTGGTGCGAACTTGCGCATGCGGTGAATCTTGTTGACCACATCCATGTAGGCGAGGGCCGAGGCCTCGACGATGTCGGTGCTGGTGCCCACGCCGGCAAAGGTGCCTTCCGGCGCGACGGCCACGATCTTCACCCGGCCTTGCGCCTCCTGGCCCGCGCTGATGGAATCCAGGTGAAAGTCGCGTACCGAAATGGTGAAGCCCACGATGCGGTCGATGGCCTTGGTGGTCGCGTCGACCACGCCGTCGCCACTCGCCGCTTCCTGGGTCGCTTTGCCCTCGCACACAATGCGGACCGTGGCGGTGGGGATCACGCCCCGACCGCCGGTGACATTGAGGTATTCGAGCTTGTAGGCGTCGGCCATTTCTTCGGCATTGGTCGCCTCCATCAAGGCCACCAGATCATCGTCGAAGATGGTGCCCTTCTTGTCGGCCAGAGCCTTGAAACGCGGATAGAAACCTTCGAGGTCGATGTCCTTCTCGACGTAGCCCAGGCTTTCCAGTCGGTTCTTCACCATGTGGCTGCCCGACCGGCTGGTGAGGTTCATCTTGTTCTCTTTCAGCCCGATGGACTGCGGGGTCATGATCTCGTAGGTCTGCTTGGCCTTGAGCACCCCATCCTGGTGGATACCCGACGAGTGCGCGAAAGCGTTGCTGCCCACCACCGCCTTGTTGGGCTGCACCGGCATGCCGCACAGATCGCGCACCAGACGGCTCGTGCGCATGATCTCGGCGGTGGCAATGTTGCAGGTCACATTCAGGTAGTCCTTGCGCACCTTCATGATCATCACGACCTCTTCCAGGGCCGCGTTGCCGGCGCGTTCGCCGATACCGTTGATCGTGCATTCCACCTGGCGCGCCCCATGCCTGACCGCGGTGATCGAGTTGGCCGTGGCCATGCCCAGATCGTTGTGACAGTGGACCGCGATGATGGCCTTGTCCACGTTGGGCACGTTGTTCATCAGGTTGTCGATGATCGCGCCGAAGATCTCGGGCGTGGTGTAGCCGACGGTGTCGGGAATGTTGACGGTGCTGGCCCCGTTCTTGATGGCGGTTTCCACCACCCGACACAGGAATTCCGGCTCGGTGCGGCCGGCGTCCTCGGCCGAGAACTGCACGTCGTCGCACTTGCTGCGCGCCAGCTTCACACTTTGCGCGACCAGAGCCAGGATCTCTTCGGGAGTGCGGCGCAGTTTCTTTTCCCGATGGATGGTCGAGGTGCCGATGAAGGTGTGGATACGGGGCCGTTCGGCAGGTCGCACCGCCCTGGCGCAGGTGAGGATGTCCTTTTCCACCGCGCGGGCCAGGCCGCAGATGGCCGGGCCCCTGATCTCGCGGGCGATGGTTTCGACCGATTCGAAATCGCCGGGCGACGAAATGGGGAAGCCGGCTTCGATGACATCCACCTGCAAGGTGGCAAGTTGCCGCGCGATGCGGATCTTCTGCTGAACCGAGAGGCTGGCGGGCAAGGCTTGCTCGCCGTCGCGCAGGGTGGTGTCGAAGATGACGACTCTATCTTTCATGATTGCACTCCGTTGGGGGCTTGCGATCTTGCGCGGCGGAGCATACGTCCGTCGGCCCGGCCACGCGAGCGTCATTTAGCGCGTAGGATGCGCGCCACGAAAGCGGGCCGCAGATAGAAACCGCACTTGCCGATCTCGACGGGCTCGCCCGCTGGGCCAAAGGCCCGGCGCCGATCGGCGGCATTGCGACCCTTGGGCCGCACCTGCAGGACCTGACCCTGCTGCCCGGTGATCGCGGCACCCCGGCCGCGGCGGAAATAGCCACGCACGAACAACTCGAAATCTGCGCGCAGCAGGTCTTGCTCCTCCGGCGAGGGCGTCCACAACCTGACCACCACCACCCGGCGATCACCGACCGAGCTCATGTGGTTGATACTAGGAACCTCCAGCCCCACCCAAAGCACCTGGCTCAGCTTCTGGCGCAAGTAGCTGGTCTCCCAGGATTCGCCGGCGATGACGATGGGATCGATCTGGCACACCGCGGTTGACTCGCGCGGGACCAAATCGCGGTCTACCGGCACGGTCTTGAGCTCGATGCCCAGTGTCGCAAAATCCTGTCCACGACTGGCGCCAGCGTCGGCCCCCAGCTCGCGCTCAATGATTTGTCCTGACCAGCCCTTGGTATGCACGCGGCCCGCAGGCACCGGCAAGCCCAGGCCATCGGCCAACTCGGCCAGGGTCACGCCCACCAAGGCCCGCGCGTGTGCCAGCAGCCGCTCTCGCTCAGCGATCAGCGCTCTCGACTCAGCTCCAGCCGCCGACTCTGTGTCCTCTCCTCTCACCTCCGTGTTCTCAGCGGCACGCCGCTATCGCGTTGAACTCGCACGCCGAGCTGCGGCCGCAACCCTGGACCGATCAGAAGCGCCCGCGCGCGCTCAAGCTCACGCCGCCGGGTATCCAACCCAGGCTCACCGAGGAGTCGGCCGAGCCCGAACTGTCACCATTATAGGAGAAGAAGCGATAAAGCAGCCATCCCACCTCGGCGGCGGCTACTGCGCCGGCGACCCCGAACATCACATACGAGGCGTACGCTTCCGGTCTGGCGCTGTCGCAGGCGGCTCTGGCCGACGCCAGTTGCGCGGGAACCTTGTCGGCGTCGGCGTTGCAAGTATTCATGTCGTTGCGCGCCATGACGTTCGGAATCCAGGCTACGGCAAAGACCGCGACGGCCGTGCCCCCGAGTACCCAATCGAGAACATGGCTCGAGCCGTGACTCGCCCCTCCCGTTTCAGCCACTTGCGGCGGCGGTTCGATGGGGCTCGGCCTCTCGGGTCTCTCGAGTGGCGGCGGTGTCACGGGCGTTTCCGGCTTTTCTTCGGCCGGGGGAGGATTCTCCGTGGCGGCTGGCTCTGCCCCGCCGATGTTCTCTTTGACTTCTTTGACCTTCGTTTCCAGTTCGCCGATCTTGGTCTGCACCTCATCCCGGTCGGGAGCGTCGGCCTTCAAGGTCAGATAGGCTTTGTAGGATTTCAAGGCCAACTCGAGATCGCCCGAACGCTCGGCCACCCGCCCGAGATTGAAAGCGGTGAAGGCGTGGGCCACCATCTTCATGGAGCAGGCGTAGTCACGCACGGCTTCGACGTCGTTCCCGGCGTTTTCAGCCGCCTCGGCCCGTGCGAACCATTCCTTGGCCATGGCCCGGCGCTCCTCGGTTCGATCCGGCGAGCTGGTCGGGCACTCGGCAGCGCGGACAGCCGCGGCGCTGAGGACCGTCAGGCCGCACACCAAGAGCGAAAGCGAGGACGGGAGAAAAGAAGAAACGCGCGAGTGTTTCATGGCTTTGACCAGAGCTCAGAATGGGTTGGACCAGTTTCCCGCAAGGTACTTCCTGGAGTTTCGCTTGCAAAGGGTGCGCTGGACACTAGCAAACATTATACCCGAATCTGGAGCAGACCCATATCTTACGCATCGGGCTGGCGTGTCGGTGCTCTTGCGACGGGGTGCGCAGTCTTGATGCCAGAGCGCGTCATCGCAGACCAGCCGTGGCCGAGGCAGTCACTGGCTGTGGGTGGACACCCGCTCTGCGCTCCACGAGCCGTAGACGTTTGTGGTTCCGGTTCGGTTCTTGAAAGTGCTCAACCAAAGGCCAGGTCCTGCCGAAATGGGCGACGAAGAAGTAGCCGGGTTGGTACTACTGCCCAACGCGTCCGCAAATCCGTCGCCGTCGCGATCAATGATCGGGGCCGAGCCGGACAAGAAGAAGTCGAGATCCTGTCCGTCCAACGCAGCGAAGCTGGCGTCCAGCCGCTGGCTGAGAGCTTGCAGGCCCGACAGGCAGGCGGCGCTAATGCAGCCGCGCGCCTGCCCCACCTCGGCACACAGGAGCGAATCCAGGGCATCACAGCCTCGCAGCGGCGTCCCGTTTTCGTTGCGTGTCGCCAAGTTCGTCAGTGCCTCGACAAAGGCACTCACGTCCGCAACCTTCACCCCCAGACGGGGTGCGAGGCTGGATGCAGCGAAGGTGGACCGAGCCGCCGACCCCAACTCCAGAGTGAAGCCATGTGGGTTGGCGGCGGTGCTGATCTCGAGCTGACCAGCCTGCGATACGCCGGGCACGAAGGCGGCTTCCCACACCGGGGGCGCTAGGCTGGACATGGCTATGGAATTGGGGTCGGCGGCGTTGGGCAGCGCGATGGCGGTCAGCGTATGATCAATGTTGAACGCGTTTGCGGGGACATTCGCGGTCACGGTGAGTGTGGACTTGATGGTGAGACTGGTGAGGGCGCTGCCGAGCTCATCTGGCAGCTTCCGCAAACGCAGGTTGGAAAGCGAGGCGGCCGGGAATAGGGCGTGGACTTCCGAGTCCAGGCTGGGCCTTCCCGAGCCGTCAAGCTGAGCTGCGCAGGTTCCCGAGCCACCGCTGGCAGCCCTGCGGTCGGCCAGCAGCGCGCCGAGTGGCCCTTCGCCTCCGGGGACTGGCTGGCAGTCAAGCGGATCCGCCACACTCCCGCCACTGAGCGCATCGATGGTGCAGTCGAGCCACAGCCGTGCTGGGTCGCAGACGTCGCTGGAAAGGTCTTTCCATGCGTTCTGGGCGGATTCGGTTCCTGGCAGGGGCGGCACGAGGGAAAACTGGGACACGGCGCGGAAGCTGCCCACCGGCGAAGGGTAGATCCATGCTAGCGGCAGCTCGACGCGCATCGGCTGTTCGGCCGAGAGATTAGCCCCCAACAGGTCCGAGCAGCCGCGCGCCACCACGTCTTGGTTATTGTCGATGGCGAGACCCAGAACGGCGTGGACGCCGCTGGTGACAACATTGGTGAAGACTTTTGCTGGGTCGTCGAGATGCATAGTCTCCACCCGTCGCATGGGAGAGGCGGGATGGCTCCGTGACACGTTGGCGCACGATGTGTCGTCGTAGAAGTAGATGTTGATCGTGTTGGCGGAGTTGTCGGTGGGCGATCGGTCAACGAAGACGGGTAGGATCTCAACCGTCGCAAGCGCGCTGGTCGTGACGAAGATCGGAATCTTCAAAGCGAGATCCCCGGCCGAGGCTGCTACGTTGAATTCGAGCGGGTTCGGCCCGCTTGACCCTTGGCCGGCAATGACCTGCAGCGTGACCTTGCCATCGCCGTCGGTGAGCGCGCTGGCAAATGAGAGTTGCGCTCCCCCCGAGCCGGGCGTGTCCGCATCGTCGAGGATCGAGAAATGCATGCCCACGCCTGGCACCGGTTGCTCTTGTGGCCCCAACAGGGAGAAGACCAGCAGCCGGCTTCCGAACGGCGGGATGGCCACCGTGTCAGATGTAGATTGGATGGAAGCCGGCTGCGGCACGGTTGCGTCCGGCGAGGACAAGGGCGCGCTACTTGAGCATGCGGCGGCCAGGGCGAAAGACAGCGCCCAGCGCCCGCGAGCAAGAACACGTACGAAAGGACCCATCGGCGACGACCGGAGAGCAAGGCTAGCATAGCACTAGATCTTGCTGGCCAAGCCGAGTAGACCGGGGTGAAGAAGTATGGCCGAGTTCGCCCACCTCCATCTGCACACACAATACAGCCTGCTGGACGGGGCCATACGCCTCGACGAGCTGTTCCCGCGGCTGCTTTCGCTGGGGATGAAGCAGGTGGCCATGACCGACCACGGCAACCTGTTCGGGGCCATGCAGTTCTACGAGAAGGCGAACAAGCACGGGGTCAAGCCCATCCTGGGCTGTGAAACCTACGTGGCCCCGGATCGGCTGCAAAAGACCGAGCGCAAGAGTCATCACCTGGTGCTTTTGGCCAAGGACAACGTCGGCTGGAAGAACCTCGCGTATCTCAACTCGATGGCCTACCTGGAGGGCTTCTACTACAACCCGCGCATCGACAAGAAGCTCCTGCGCGCGCATCGCGAGGGGCTGATTGGCATGTCCGCGTGTCTGGGCGGCGAAGTGGGGCAGACCATCCTGCGCGCGGGGCCGGGGCCTGCCGAGATCGTGGCGCGCGAATACGAAGACATCTTGGGCAAGGGGAACTTCTTCCTGGAGATCCAGCCCAATGGATTGCCCGAACAGGAGAAGGTCAACGCCGAGCTGATCACGATGTCGGCGCGTACGGGAATTCCTCTGGTGGCCACCAACGACTGCCACTACCTCGACCGTCAGGATGCGCACGCCCAGGAGATTCTGATGTGCGTTGAGCAGGGGCGCACCCTTAACGACGAGAAACGGCTGCACCACGACACCGACGCGTACTACCTGAAGTCGAGCTCGGAAATGGCGATGCATTTCCGGGAGGTGCCGCAAGCGCTGGAGAACGCGGCCCGCATCGCCGAGTCGTGCAACGTGACCTTCGACCTGGGCAAGACCCACCTGCCGCGTTTCCAGGTGCCCGACGGCTACGATGCCGAAAGCTACCTGGCCGAGCTGGCGCAGAAGGGGCTGGAGGAGCGCCTGCAGGCGTTGCATGCCCGTGGTCAGAAGGTGGACCCCGATCAGTACCGAGCCCGTCTGGCGATCGAGCTGGGCGTCATCCAGAAAATGGGCTTTGCCGGCTACTTTCTCATCGTCTGGGACTTCATCCGTTTCGCCAAGCAGAACCGGATCCCGGTCGGGCCCGGGCGCGGATCAGGCGCTGGCTCGCTGGCGGCGTACTCGGTGTGCATCACCGACATCGATCCCATCGCCAACAANNCAAGAACAACGTGGGTCAGATCGTCACCATGCACCAGATGAAGGCGCGTAGCTGCATCCGCGACGTGGGCCGGGCCATGGGCCTGCCGGTCTCTGAGCAGAACCGAGTGGCCACCCTGATCCCTGAGCCGGTGCAGGGCAAATCGCCGCCCATCAAAGAGGCGATTGAAAAGGAGCCGCGTCTCAAGGCGCTGTACGAGGGCGAGCACCGCGAGCTGCTCGATATCGCGATGAAGTTGGAGGGGCTGAACCGGCACGCCGGCATCCACGCGGCCGGCGTAGTCATCGGAGAGAAGCCCCTGTGGGAGTATGTGCCTTGCTTCCGGCCCGAAGAGGGCGTGATCGCCACCCAATACGACATGAACGACGTGGCCAAGGTGGGCCTCGTCAAGTTCGACTTTCTCGGCCTGAAGACCCTGACCGTAATTCAGACCGCGGTCGATCTGGCAAACGCCGAGCGGAAAGCGCGCGGCGAGGCGGCGCTGGACATGGCTGCCATTCCGCTGGATGACGCCGAGGTCTACCGGATGATCTCAGCCGCGGACGTCACCGGCGTGTTTCAGCTTGAATCGTCGGGCTTTCGTGACTTGCTGAAGAAGCTCAAGCCTGACTGCTTCGAGGACATCGTGGCTGCGGGTGCTCTCTACCGTCCCGGCCCCATCGAGGGGGGCATGGTGGATGATTTCGTCGAGCGCAAGCACGGCCGCAAGAAGGTCGAGTACCCACACCCGCTACTGGAACCAATTCTGAGGGACACCCACGGGGTCATCGTGTACCAGGAGCAGGTCATGCAGATTTCGTCGGCCTTGGCGGGCTATACGCTGGGCCAGGCCGATTCGTTCCGCCGGGCCATGGGCAAGAAGAAGGCCGAAGCCATGGCCGGGGAAAAGGCGTGCTTCTTGGCTGGCGTCGCGGCCAAGAACATCGATGCCAAGATCGCCGAGGGTGTATTCGATCTGATGGAGAAGTTTGCCGGCTACGGCTTCAACCGCAGTCACTCGGCAGCCTATGGTCTGCTCACCTACCAGACCGCGTACCTCAAGTACTACTACCCCGTGGAGTTCTTCGCCGGTTTGCTCACCTGTGGCAAGGACAAGACCGACGAGGTAGTGAAGTTCATCGCCGAGGCGCGTGCCCAGGGGATCAGCGTCTTGCGCCCGGACATCAACGAATCGGGCGCGGATTTCACGGTTGTGCCCGAGGAGAAGATCGACGCGGAGACGCCCAAACGGGGCAAGAAGAAGTCCGCCGAAACCAAGAAGCGGGCCGCGCCCAAGAACGAGCGTATCACGGGCAAGGCCATCCGCTTTGGCTTGGCGGCGGTCAAGGGCGTGGGCGAGGGCGCGGTAGATATGATCACCGATGCGCGAAGAAGCGGCGGCGCGTTCTTGTCAGTCACGGATTTCTGCCACCGCGTGGACATGCGCAAGGTCAACCGCAAGGTGCTGGAGGCGCTGATCAAGGCGGGCGCCTTCGACGGCATCGCGGCGCAGAAGGAGGTTAGCCGCGCCAAACTGTTTTCGGCGGTGGCGGCGGCGCAGGAGAGCGCGGCCGCGGCCCAGAAGGAACGTGACACCGGGCAGACGTCGTTGCTGGGGCTTTTCGCCGGCGGGACCGCCGCCGCGCCGCCGCCCAACCAGGATGTGTTTGGCGAGGGCGAGGAGTGGACACCCAAGCAGGTGCTCGCCTTTGAGAAGGAAAGCCTAGGTTTTTACATCAGCGGTCACCCACTGGACCGCTTCGGCGGCGAGCTGAAGCGTTTTGCCAATGCGACTACGGCCAATTGCACTGAACGGGGCCCGCGCGCCGAGGTGATTTTGGGGGGAGTTATCGGCGAGTACCAGGAGCGTGTGATCAAAGGCGGGACGGGCAAGTACGCCTTCTTCAAGCTGGAGGATCAGGTCGGCACCATCGAGTTTCACGTGGCCTCGGCCAAGCTCAACGACTATCGCGAGGTGTTGACCAGTGGCGAGCCATTGTTGATCACCGGCACAGTCGACGCGCCCTTTGGCGAGGGCGAGAGCGCGCGCGAGCGGCTGCGCTTCATGGACGCCAAGCCGCTCGCGTCGATTCGCGCCGAACGCAGCAACTTGATGGAGATTCGCCTCAACGCGGACTTGGTCACGGATGAGCAGATGGCGACGCTGCACAAGTTGCTGCGCCAGTTTCCTGGGCCATGCCGTACCCGCCTGCGCCTGGAAATTCCCCAGCGCAGCGAAACTGTGCTCGACCTGGGCGACGACTTCAAAGTCGCCGCTGCCGACGAGCTGCTGGCCAAGCTGGAACAGATCTTCGGGGAACGGGTCGCGGTCTTGCGCTGATCGAGATCGAACTCATTAGAATCCTGGCGCATGCGCGTCGGAGTGACGCGTGCGTTGTGGTTGTGCTCGTCGCACTTGCCGAGTAACTTACTCCCGCCGATGGTCCCCCAAGAGTCGTTTCCGGCCCGCTACTGTCGTTTCGTCTCCCGCCACGTCCGCGGAATCCTGGCTGCGGCGACCGTACTGTTCATCGTCGCCGCGGCGCTGGCCGCGCGTTTGGAGCTGCGCACCTCCTTTGCCGAACTTCTGCCCAGCGACGATCCCGGCGTGGTGGCGCTCAATAAGACGCAGAAACGCATGGGCGACATGACCCTGCTGCTCATCGGGGTACGGTCACCCGACCACGACGCCAATCTTCGCTACGCGGAAATGCTGACGCGAAAGCTGCGCGACCTGCCCAAGAGCTTGGTGGATTTGGCTGCCTACAACGTGCGCGATCTGCGCTCGTTCTTCGAAAACAACAAGTGGCTTTTCGCCAGCGAAAACGATCTGACCGAGATCCGCGACCGTTTGCGTCGCGAGATCGCCAAGCGCAAGAATCCCTTGCTGGTTGATCTCGATGACGAGGAATCGGTCGAGCAGATGAAGAACCGCATGACCAAGCGGGATCCGCTGGGTGGCCGCTTCCCCGACGGTGTGTTCAGTAGCCAAGACGGCACCTACGTCTGGGTGGCGGTCTTGCCGCCCGGGGGACTGTTCGGCGAGCGGGCGGGCGAAGCCGTCTACCAGGCGGCCCAACGACTGGTCATGGACAACGACCCGAAGGGCTTTCATGCGCAGATGGTGGTGCACATGGGCGGACCGGTGGCCACCCTGATTGCCTCTCGCGCGGCAGTGGAGCGCGACATCCTGTGGGTCACCATCACCTGTCTGCTGATCGTGGCCGCTTCGTTGTGGGTCTACTTCCGTCGCTTTCGCGCCGTGCCGCTGGTGGGTGTTTCGGCGGTGATCGGCACAGTCATGGCTTTTGCCATGGCCGACTTGCTTTTTGGCTATGTCAACTCGTCGACTGCGTTCTTAGGATCGATCATTCTGGGCAACGGCATCAACTACGGCATTATTCTCATCTCGCGCTACCAGGAGCTGCGCGCGGAGGGTCTGGCCACCCAGGGCGCTCTGGAGAAAGCTCTGGCTAGCGTGATGCGCGGAACCGGAGTGGCAGCCGTGTGCGCGTCGGCCGCCTACGCCACGCTGATGCTGACCAGCTTCCGGGGTTTTTACCAGTTCGGCGTGATGGCGGCCTTCGGCCAGATCTTCTGCTGGTTGCTCACCTTCAGCGTTCTGCCCGCCCTGTTCCTGGCGCTTGACCGCCGCGCCCCTGCCGGAGGCGCGGTCGAGCGCCCACCAGTCAGTCTTGCCTTCCTGGGGCCGCTTCTTCGCAGACACCCCGGCCGCGTCGCCTTGGCAGCCGGACTTTTCACCGCCCTTTGTGGCTACGGCCTTCAGCACTTCCTGGACGCGCCCTTCGAATACAACTTCCGCAAGCTCAACGCGAGACTGGCCACCACTGAGGATGACGAGGCGTTCACCCGCAGCGTCGACTCGCTCTTCGGTCGTTGGCCTTCTCCGACCATCGTCCTGGCCGATTCACGAGAGGAGACCGAGTCCATCCGCGCGGCGATCCGCAAACAGGATCGGGCCACCGGCGACATGCGGGTCATTGGTGACATCGTCACGGTGGATGACCTTCTGCCCGGCGCACCCGAGGTGCAGGCGCGCAAGCTCGCCCTGTTGGCCAACATCCGCAAGCTGGTGCACGATCGCGCCCTCGACGTGCTGACGCCCGACGAGCGCAAAAAGATCGACGCCCTCGACCCACCCACGCACTTGCATCTCCTGGCTCCCGGGGAGTTGCCCGCGCTGGCACGCCGTCCGTTTACCGAAGCGGATGGAACGGTGGGACGGGTTGTGTTGGTCTACCCGGTCGAGCACGGGCTCTCAGTGTGGGGCGGCAAGGATCTTTTGCGGATTGCCCGCGTCCTGCAGGTCATCCACCTCGACAAGGAGGGCAAGACCATAGACACTTCGGGCAGCGCGGTGGTCTTCGCCGCCATGATTCGTTCGGTGCTCCACGACGGTCCCGTGGCCACGACCGCCTCGCTGTTGGCCGTGCTGCTCCTGATCCTGCTCATCATGCGGCCGCTGTCCTCAGCGGGCGCGGCGATCGCCACGCTGCTTTTGGGCGTGATCTGGATGGTGGGCGTGGCGGGCCTGTTTGGGGTGAGAATCACCTTTCTGAATTTCATCGCCTTGCCCATCACCTTCGGAATCGGCGCCGAGTATGGCCTCAACGTGGCGGTACGCTACCGGCAGGATCGCGACATGATCCGCGCAGTGATCTCCACCGGCGCGGCCGTGGCGGTTTGTTCATGGACCACCATTGTGGGCTACGGCTCTTTGCTCGCCGCGCGCAACCGGGCCTTGCAGGGTTTTGGCGCCATGGCCATTCTGGGCGAGCTGGCTTGCATCACCGCGGCGATCTTGGCCCTGCCTGGCATACTGCTGTGGATGAAGCGGAGCCGAGCACGGAGGTCGACGATGGATTCGTCGACTTCCGCGGGCTAGGGTGCCGCCACTAGGGTCGGAAAGGATGACTGCCCCGTGATTCAGCCCGTTCGGGTATGTTCGCCGCGACGACGATGATGAGTACGGTCGAGCGCGAGGTGGTGTTGTCTCCGGGCGTGGTGCCAACTGCCCCCGGCGTGCGCACTCCGCCGTCACAGGAACGGGGCTGGTCGGCTCGAACGTTCCTCGGCGGCACCGTCGGCGTGTTGGCGGCCCGGAGCTTGTATCTGCTTCGCTTTGGCTGGGACTTCGGGTGGATGAACTGCAGTTACCTCGAGCGCGCCCGCGCGATTGCCCTCGGGCGCAACCAGACCGTCGAGGAGGAGCCCCTTGCCTACTTCGCACTGCTGGCGGCACGCCGGCTGGGACTTGGCCTGAGCGCGCGGGCGGCGAACGAGGCAGTCTACCTTGTTGCGCATTTGTTGTTGGGGCTGGGCGTCCTGGGACTGGCCCGCTTCATCTGGCCCGCGGCATCCGCGCGGCGGCGGCTGGCGGTGGCGGTGACCATGGCCCTCGTGCCGCTCGCCGCGTGCGAGCCGGGCCGCAACAACCTGGGAGTCAGCCTGGGTGCCGGCCTGGCCGCGGCGGCGCTGGCGATGGCTGCGCTGGCATCGACGGCGGAATGTCGCCACGCCGCCAGCGCCATCGCGCTGGCGTTCGCGGCCCTGCTGGCCGCGCTTGCCGCTGGCGCCCGCTACGAGGCGTTCCTGACTTGCCTCGGCGGCGCCGGCGTGCTGGCGCTGCTCGGCAGTCGCATGCCTGGGCTCGTTGCGCACCGCCGCGCGGCGCTGGTGCTCGCCGTGGGCGCGGCAGCCGGCCTGGCGGTGGCCGTCGACCTGCGGTTGGCGTTTGCTGGCGGCAAAGTTGGCAGCGATAGCACCTATGGGTTCTATACCTTCTACGACGGGCTGCCCCTGCCCATGTTCCCTCATCTGTTGGCAACCGAGCACGCGCGCTACCAGGCATCGCTCAGGTTCTTCGGTGGTTACGACGAGAACGGCGGCAGCGTGTTGCGCGCGCTGCTGCACCATCCGGGATTCGCCGTGCTGAGGGTGCTCACGAAGCCGGTGGATCAGTTCCTCATACTGCTGTGGCTGAACGGCCTCACACCCGTCGGCGTCGCGCTGGCGGTGGCCGGCGGCCGGGGGATCGCGCGTCGGCCTGCGCCCGAGTGGCAGCGCGGCTGGATACTCGCCGCCCATCTGCTTCCCCTCGGGATGCTCTTCATCCCCCAGCGGAACCCAGCCTACTACATGAGCGTGGTAGCGCCGTTGGTGCTCGCGGTGGCGCGCGGCGCCGATCGAGTAGGCGGGCGCCTGTCGCCACGACCAGCCCGCCTCCTCGCCGCCGCCACGGTGGTTGCGGGTGTCGTGCTGGTGGCGGTGGCGGGCAAGCTTGAGGTTACGAACAGCCGCGCCCTCAACCAAGCGGCCGTGTACCTCGAGGCGCGCTGCCAAACCGGCTGCCTCACCAACGCGCTTCCCCAGGCGCTCGGCGACCAGGCGTGGGTGGTCACCGACGCCGGCGCCCCTTTTCCCCCCCGCCAGCAACGCAGAGAACAAGCGATCCTGGGCGATTTCAACGAGCGGCGCGCGGAGCAGTTCAACTACTGCGCGCGCGTGCGGCGCGCACGCGCCGCCGGCTTCACAGGACCGGTGCTGTTCGTCGACGCCAGAATCCACACATTCACCGCGTTCGATCCGGACTTCGATCCCGAAGTGCGCTTCCAGGGAACAGTGGAACGTGCGGACTTGGTCGAGGAGCGCCGCTTTTCCGTAGGGCCCGACACCGTGATCGTCTATCAACTGCCCCCGGACCGAGCCTGCCGCCCCGCCGCCGGTGCAACCCAATAGCGACGCCCGCGCGGAGTGACGGCCGCTGGCGGAGTCACTGGAAGATCCGCAAAGGGGTCGTCGCACCTCGCTGCTTGTGCGAAGATGGACGCACCCATGAGCGCCCGCGTGCCTTGCTTGGACGGCCTGCGCGGGATCTCGGTATGCCTGGTGTTGCTCGCGCACCTGTCAGGCACGCGCGAGCTGACCAGCGGCGCAATGCTGCCCGAACTCTACGGCCTGGGCAACCTGGGCGTGCGCGTGTTTTTCGTCATTTCGGGGTTTCTCATCACGCTGCTTTTGTTGCGCGAGCACGCCACGACCGGTCGTATCTCACTGTCGCGTTTCTTTCTGCGCCGGGCGCTGCGCATTCTTCCGGCCGCGTTTCTCTACATCGGCGTGGTGCTACTGCTGGGCGCGCTGGGCCTGATCGTTCTGGCGCCGGGCGACCGCCTGCACGCGCTGACCTACACTGTAAACTACCACCACCTGCGCTCGTGGTACGTCTCGCACCTGTGGTCGCTGTCGGTCGAAGAGCAGTTCTACCTGCTGTGGCCGGCTCTGCTGGTGCTGGTGGGTACGCGGCGCGGCCTGGCACTGGCTGCGGCCCTGATGGTCGCTGCGCCGCTGATCCGCACCGGCATGTGGATCTTCACGCCGGCGCGGCGGATCGAGATCGGCGAGGCCTTCAGCACCATAGGCGACGCGCTGGCCACCGGGTGCCTGCTGGCGGGTCTGCAGGACTGGCTGGCCGGCAAACCGGCGTACCTGCGCTTCTTGCGTTCCGGCTGGTTTGTCATCGTCCCGCTGCTGGGTATCGCCGCCAATGCCGGCCAGAACTACGCGCTCATCGACTGCCTAGTCGGCCAGACCGGGTTGAACCTGGCCATCGCGTTGTGCATCGATCGCTGTCGCCGCTTGCCCTACGGTAGGGTAGGGCGCTTGCTGGAAACCCGCCCGCTGGCCGGGCTGGGCGTGCTCAGCTACTCGCTCTACCTTTGGCAGGAGCCCTTCCTCAACCGGTTCGCTCGCTCGCCACTGACCGCTTTCCCGCTGAACCTGCTGCTGGTCTTCGCCGCCGCGGCCGCCTCGTACGCCCTGATCGAACGCCCACTCCTGGCATGGCGGCACCGCTTGCGCTGAAGGGAACATCCGTGGGGAGGCCCACCACGAGCTGTCGATCAGCGCGAGCACATCATCAACATCGACGTCCCTCCTTACCGGAACGAACAGCCACTTGCCCTCATGAACAACTGGCTTTCTCCAGGTCATCTCCTTCATGCCCTCCTCGATTTCGGAACCCAGGGCAACTTGGACCTGTTGCGGATTCAGAATGACCTGAACCGTGAACTCATTGTGCGACGGATATAGAGCAACCAGCGACTTGGCCCGACTTCTTGAACCTCAAGGCCCAGCCGTAGTTCTTCCCGTAGAACTTCAGCTCGCCTTTCGCCTTGCACTCTGTCTCCGTGAATCCAACGACTGCCTTCCATTGAGCCTGCGCCGACGAGAGTATTCTCAGAATATCTGCTAGGAGCGGCTTCTCCAATCGCTCCACAAACGCACCTTTGCTCATTTGCCGCTCAACATTCTATCCTCTCCAGCTTCAATACGACCGGCCTCACCCCGTCCGTGCAACACGCAATCATGGTGGGGTGCTACCCGGCGGGGTGCTACCAGGTGAAGCTTACAGCGCTCCCGCGACACCCAGGACGAGGCCCGCGCCGTTGGTGCTCGGGGTGACGGTGGGAACCAGGCGGGCCAGCGCGTTCTGGGTCGGCCCAGTGCGAGGAAAATCCTCTTCCATGTTGCGAGTGAAGACCCATGCGGTGGCGACCCCTGCTGCCATGCCGATTCCCAACGAGGCGGCCATTCCACGTCCACTCGCGTTCTTGTCCGCTATGGCCCAGTACAGCCCTCCGAACAGCAGTCCACCACACAGTCCGCCAAGATCGATGAAACGAACCCGTGCGATGGAGGGCGAGACCTCAGCCCCAAGCAAAGCCCCGCCAATCGCTCCCAGGTTCAGCGCGATGCCGCCCGCGAGCAAACCGGTGGTGCTCTTCTTGTCGATGGCGCCCGCCAGGGTACCCACCACTCCGCCGCTCCACAATGCGGCCGATCCCATGAACGCGGCTCTTCCAGGGGTCGTCCCAAGCAGCGTGCCCACGATGCCGCCGGTAAGCGCGCCCGCCGTGCCCATTCCCCAGGTCAAGGTCGCCACTGTCCTGTCGCCCCACTTGCTGGAATTAGGGTAGTTCGCCTCGTGCCAGATCAACCACACCAGCGCCTCCTCAAATCCAATGTACATGCCTGAGACAGTGGACTGCGCAACGCCATATCTGAACCCGACGGTTTGGTCGAGCAAGCCAACCACGCCGGCGGAGGCCGCAGCCAATCCCAGTGGAGGCAAGATGTAGCCGGCGGCCGACTTGGGTTTGCTGTACGTGTCGATCACGATTCCCGCAAAGACGCCGTTGAGTACGGCATTGGTGTAGAGAATCGCCAGTTCATCCAAGGTGCGGCGATTGGCCATCGGCTGTGGCAGCGCAAGCTGGGTTGGCGTGGCGAGCACGAACCCTCCCTGGGCCCATGTCCGGCACGCAGCGAGAAGCTCAGCTACCAGCAGGCGGTTTGAGGCATCCGGCGCGGTGAACAAGAGGGCCTCGAACTTCTGCACGGCCGCGGGAAAGCGGCCCGCCAGCATGTCGGCTCGAGCCGCGGCATAGGCGGCATCCCAGGTTGGGGCGGTGGGCGCGGCGGCGACCTCAGCCTGCACCAATCGCTTGGGCGCATGACGAATGCTGCTTGGCTTCGAGGTCTCAGCAGTTGCAAGCAAAGGGGCCAGAGCGAGCGCAACCGCGACAATGACTGTCTTGCCTGAAAGCATGCCGAGTGGCTGAGCAAAGTGGATGCCACACATCAAGATGGCGGAAATCTGAGGCTGTCGGCTTGCTCCCGCGTGGGACGTGTCCACTTTTCAACAGCTTGAACACGCGTTCAACCGGGAGGGCGGCGGGCAGCCAGGCAAGACGGAACGGAAGAAAGACTAGAGCCTGTTTCATAAATCACTCCGCGTCGCTTGGCCGGCTGCGGACCCCGGCCGCTTCGTTGCTCGTCGTCGGAATACGTCGAGTATTCCTCCTCCTCGCGCCTTGCGTCCGGGCTTCCTCGCTCGGCCAAGGCTCGGTCCGGATTTATGAAACAGGCTCTAGGCGAAACGGGCCACGCTGGAGACGCGATGCCCGGTACGCCAGATTTCGTCCACCATAGCGGGCTTCTCGTGATCCACGCGCACCACGGCCACGCGTTGCCGCTCCTGCTCGAACGCCGTGACGCTCACCACGCGTACCCCATGCTTGCGGGCTAGGTCGGTGACGAAGGTGAACACGTCTTCGTCGCCGCCCACATCGAAAGTGATGCGCACCCCGGGCACGCCCGCGCCCAACGCGGCCAAGAGAGCGCGGCAGATGTCCGAGCCGGCGATGATGCCCACCAGTCGGCCCGCAGAAACCACGGGCAAGGCGTTGATGTTGCGCGCGATCAGCAGGTGGGCGGCGCCCTCCAGCGGCGTCTCGGGCGCCACCGTGACGGTCTCGGTCGTCACAAAGTGGCGGACCGGTTGCGTCAGTTCCTGCGCAATGGGGCCAAGCAAAGAAAACGGGTTGAGGTCCGGGGGACAGGCTCGGATGAGGTCGGTCCTGGTCACCAGGCCAGCCAGTTTGTCGCCGTCGAGCACCGGCACCTGTTTGATGCGAAGGCGGGACATGAGTGCCGCCACACGGGAGATCTTGTCGTTGACCCCTACCGAAACTACATTGCGGCTCATCCACTCGCCGACCAGCATCGACCCCTATGATGCGTACTTTTGGCACCCAAGCAAGGATCCGGCACGGCCTTCTGCGCACCCGGAGTCTCTCCTCATCCACTTCCGCTCAGCGTGAATGAGGCGGGAAGGCGGGCGTGCCGGACCGGCTCGGTGACAGATCTTTAGCCCTGTGGTGTTACTCTCTCGTGAGGAATAGATCGCGGCAATCGACGCGTCCGCCAAGGAGAACGCCATGATTCGAACGACATCGCTTTGTGCTGTTCTGCTACTAGCCGCCACAACGCCTGCCCAAGCGGGCGAACCCGCGGGTGCCCCGAATCCGCCTCCCCAGGACACGCCGCCCGCGAATCCCCCTGCCCAGGACGCGTTGCCTGCACCGGCGACAGAACCAGCGCAGGCCCCCGTCGCCCCGGCGCCGCAGCTACCTGAAATCAAGCCGGCGGCCGCCCCAGCCAACGTGCCAGGGGAAAGTGAACCCCAACCCTACAAGGGGTGGGGACGTGGGGTGCGCGCCCCCATCTACGTCAACTTGATGATGACCGCCGGGGCCCTCGGCGAAGATGGCGGCAACCGCCTCACTACGCGCGATTCGAAGATCCTTGAAGGAATCGGCGGGGTTCTCCGAATCGGCGCGGTAATCGGCCCCCGGCATCGGATTGGAGCTCGGATGCAATCGTTCGTGCGCCCGACCAAGAAGATCGCGCTTGACCCAGGATCTGACACCAGTGCCACCAACCAGTGGGGTGCGGTGAGCTTTCTCTACGGCGGTCCTGAATACATCTATGATACGGACTTTGGCCTCTACGCGGCTGGCTCGATCGGACTCGCTGGCGCCATGTCCACGCGCAAGAATGACGACGACAAGGGTTCCAACCTCGAACGCGGATCCGCAGGCGCCGCCGGCATACTCTCGCTCGGCTACCAATGGCGTGCCAACAAGTGGTTCGCCCTGAACGCCGAGATCTTCGGCGGTCTGTACCACGGGATCGACGACAACGAGAATTCCATGAACGGAAGCCTGTTCGGACTGGCCCTGGGCGCGGGTTTCTGACCAGGATCGGAAGCAAGAGCTTGACTTCAAGGGCTTTTGCCCGCATCACTACCGCAGCAGTTAAACCAACCTCGAAGTGGTCGTCTCGGATCGTTGCGCGAAAGGCAGGCTCGGATGGCGTCTCTCGGGGACAGCCGAGAGAAAAATGAATACCATCAGCTCCTTTGCCCAACTCGACATCATTGATCCCATTCGCCGTGCGCTTGCCACCGAGGGCTACCACGTGCCCACGCCTATCCAGGCCCAGGCGATTCCGCTTCTGCTGGCCGGCCGCGATCTGCTTGGCTGCGCACAGACCGGCACGGGCAAGACCGCGGCCTTCGCGATCCCCATCCTGACCCGCCTGGCTGGTTCCTCCCGGCGCGAGGGCCTGCGCGGGCCGCGCGCGTTGGTGCTGGCGCCCACGCGCGAGCTGGCCTCCCAGATCGGCGAAAGCTTCGCCACCTACGGCCGCAATTTGCGGCTGCACCACGTGGTGGTGTTCGGCGGGGTCGGGCAGAAGCCCCAGGTGGATGGCATCCGGCGTGGGGCGGAGATTCTGGTGGCCACTCCGGGTCGTCTGCTCGATCTCATGCAGCAGGGACATGTACGACTGGATGCGGTCGAGGCCCTGGTGCTCGACGAGGCGGATCGCATGCTGGACATGGGATTCATCCAGCCCATCCGTCGCATCGTGGCCGAAGTGCCGCGCCAGCGCCAGACCATGCTGTTTTCGGCCACCTTGCCGCCCGACATAGTCACGCTGGCCAGCGGAATGTTGCACAACCCGGCCACGGTTTCAGTCACGCCCACGGCCAGCCCGGCGGAAAAGGTCAGCCAGTGGGTGCTGCATGTGCAATCGAACAACAAGCGCAGCCTGCTGGCCGAGGTGTTGCGCGATCGGGCCATGGCTCGGGTGCTGGTCTTCACCCGCACCAAACACGGCGCCAACCGTGTGGCCGAGCACCTCAACCGCGGCGGAGTGTGCACCGAAGCCATCCACGGTAATAAGAGCCAGTCAGCGCGCGAACGCGCCTTGACCGGTTTCAAACGGGGCAACGTGCGCGTGCTGGTAGCCACCGACATCGCGTCGCGCGGAATCGACGTCGATGGCATCACCCACGTCATCAATTTCGAGATTCCCAACGAGCCGCAGAGCTACGTACACCGGATCGGCCGCACCGGGCGGGCCGGCGCCACTGGGATTGCGCTGTCTTTCTGCGACCCGAGCGAGCGGACTTTCCTGCGTGACATCGAGCGGCTGACGCGCGCGCGGCTACGCGTGGTGGAGAGCCACCCCTACCGCGGACCGCAGTAGCCCGGCCGGGCTGGTGCCGCAGGGCATGGCCGACGGTGATCACGCCGGCCACGTCTACGGCCACGACCTTCCGCAGCTATCGCGGGATCATGGCCAGCGCCGAGGTTTTGAACACCACCTGGGGTGTGGTACTGTGCGCGCCCTACCATGCGATTGTTGGTCCGCATCGCAGACGGCGCGCGACGCTACCTTGCCAAACTCCGACCTTTGTTGCCGATAGTCCGGCGGTTTGCTGGCTCGGACGCTGCTCGCTGGGCGATTGCATTGGCCATCGCCCTTCCTGCGCTCTATTGGGTCTTTCTCAGCACGTGGGTTGCTTCCTACAATGGCATGGGCCGCGACCAGGGCACGTTTCACTACTCGGGTTGGGCGCTCCGTCACGGGGACCGTCTTTATCGCGACGCTCGTGATGCAAATGGTCCGATGGGGGCGTATGTCCACTGTCTCTTCCTTATGCTCGGCGGAGCCGACGACCACGTGTTTCGCATACTCGAATTGGGCACCAGTAGCCTGGTTTTTGCTCTCGTCGGATTCGTTCTTCCCGGCTTCGTCCTCCGCTCGGGCACAGACTCGCAAAGCGAAAAGCCGTCTCTGCTGGTAAGGCTATGCTGGGGGCTGGCCTTCTGGACTCTGCTTTCGTCTCAATACGAACTCCACAATTTCTGGACCCAGGCGCAGCGCGACGGATATGCGCTTTGGTTTGTCCTTCCGGCCTACCTGGCCCAGGTGGTCGGGCACGTGCTTGCCGCCGAGAGGCGGCGCGAACGACTAGCGGCGTGGCTGCTTGCGGCGAGTGGATTTCTTGTCGCGACGTCGTGTCTTGCCAAGCCGACGATGCTGCTCTTTGCATTTCCCCAGATGCTCGCGGTGCTGGTGGACAACGAATTGGCCGGTCGGCGCAAGCAGCTTCTCGGACGACTGTGTTTGGGGATGCTCGGCGCGGCGGTGTTCAATTTCATCCTGCTAGCCCTGGTTGGATCGCCCATTGAATTCTTGCGGATGAGCTTTGTTGACGTTCCGCGGTTCTATCCGTACATCTGGGCCAAGGGCCGCCACGTAATAATGAATGCGTACCCGGTGAGCTGGTCATTGGTTGTCAGCGCTGCCATTCTGGGCATGATTGTTATGGGCCAGCTCCCAAGACGGTTCGTCGCCGTGGCGTTGGGCGGGCTGGTCGGCCTTGCTAGTCTGCTCATTCAAAACAAGGGATTTGAGTACCACTATCAGCCTCTTTCCGCCTTCATGTGGCTCCAGGGAGGACTGCTCGCCTTGTGGCTCGCAGAAACCTGCCTGCTGGAAAAGCATATGCGTGCGATCCCTTTGGCCGGAGTCTTGGTTCTGGCCTTCCTCAGCGTAGATGTGGCGACGAAAAGCCCTCAGTTGGCTCATCTCGATTTCCTCGACCGATTCGCGACACCACAGTCACGCAAAACCGACCAGTTCTTCAACAATTTCAACAATGGCAGCTACCAATCGATCGATCTGCACCACGCCGCTGAGTATCTCAAGAGCCACACAAAACCCACGGACCGGGTTTTCCATTGGGGCATCGATCCGTACGTGCTCTTTCTCGCCGAGCGCAAGGCGGCCACCCGCTATGTGGCGGCCGGCTGGGAGCTGAACATGACAGCGGCTCTGGCAGGTGCCGGAACCGCCGCACGTAGCCAGATCATCACAGCTCACCAGTTGGAACAGGCCAAGGAGCTGGCGCGCGAACTTGCGGCGCAGCCTCCCGCCGCACTGGTTATCATGGACGGGCTCTATTGGGGGCCAGACGGATGGGCGGATCTGCAGAAGTGGTGCCCCGAGGCGGGCAAGTTTCTCAAGGACCGATACACCGAAACAATTCGCTTTGGCAAGGCGCGCCTCTTCTTTCCGAAGTAGTGCTAGCCCGTTTTATTCACGAGTTGCACCAAGTCGACGTCTGTGCGGGCTAGGATCCTTGCCAGTAGCGGATGGGACCCGTATCGCTGTGGACAAAGCGCGCGTGCGGGTAGAAGCCGACCCCGCCCAGGCGCAGCGAGCGCACGAAGCCGAGGAGCTTCTCCGTGGGCACCCCGCGGATGCGGAAATCGACTGCGTGGCCTTGGGTGTGCTGGCTCTCGCGCGCCACCTGGTGGCCCTTCTTGCGCAGGATCAGATTGTACTTGGGCGAACGATAGCCCGAAACCACGTCGACCCGCTGGGCGTGGAAGTGCAGGGCCGCCGAGACCAGCACATCGGCGAGCTCTGGGTCGACGCTGGTCGCCTGATTGGTGAAGTGGTCGCGCAGGAACGTCCGGAAGCGGTCCAAGTACGGCTGGCCGGGAATGAAGGTCATCAACTCGCGTGTCCACTGATTGTGCAGGGTTGCCAGCGGCTGCACGCGCACGCCCACCGGCGGCTTGGGGCCCGCCAGCATCTCGGCCGCCTGCGCGCAAGGTTGCCGCGACGGCGGCTTCTTGCTGGCGCGACAGGTGCGCGACGGGCGTAGTTGCTCGTCGGTCACGTGGACGTCGGGGCGATGGGCCTTGTCAGACAGCCAAAGTTCTTTCTTGCTCCGTTCGCGCGGGGACGGCACCAGGTGGTAAGCCCGCTCATCGGTGACTGGGGCCAGCGCTTGGGCGGGAAAGGCCTCGCCAGCACAACCTGGGCACTCTGCGAGATCCACGGCTGGCGCCACGGGTAACAACGTGCTCAGAAAGAGCCCCGCCCAGGGAAGCATGTGCAATCATGGTAACCGGCGCGGCCATTCGGCGCCAGAACGGCCATGGTTCTGCGAATGCGCAGATGGCCGCCCGCGGCAAGTGCATCTGGATTTTGGGGGCTAGACGCTTCTGTAGTTATCGGACAGGATGCGTCCGCCGGGGCGGCGAACCACCAGACCCAGAGGGAGCGTGACCATGTTCAAGATCCAGACCCTGAACAAGATTGCCATGATTGGCCTAGAAGGTTTTTCGCGCGAGCAGTACGAGATCGCTTCGGAGATTCTCAATCCTGACGCGATCCTGGTGCGCAGCGCGGACATGCACAGCATGCAACTTCCCGTCTCGGTGAAGGCCATCGGTCGCGCCGGGGCCGGGGTGAACAACATCCCCATCGATCAATGTTCCAAGCGCGGCATCGTGGTCTTCAACACCCCGGGCGCCAACGCCAACGGGGTCAAGGAACTGGTGCTGGCCAGCCTGCTGCTCTCCTCGCGGCGAATCGTGCCCGGCATCGAGTGGGCCAAGACCCTCAAGGGCAAGGGCAAGGAAGTCGGGGCGCTGGTAGAGAAGGGCAAGAACGACTTCGTAGGGCCCGAGATCAAGGGCAAGAGACTGGGGGTCATCGGGCTGGGCGCCATCGGCGTGATGGTGGCCAACGATGCGGTGGCGCTGGGCATGGAGGTGGCCGGTTACGATCCGTACATTTCGGTCGAGGCCGCCTGGGGGCTCGCGCGCACGGTTCGCCGTGCCACCAGCCTGGACATGTTGCTGGCCCAGTCCGACTACATCACCCTGCACGTCCCGCTCGTGGACCAGACCAAGGGCATGCTCAATCGCGACAAGTTCGCCCTGATGAAGAAGGGAGTGCGCATCGTCAACTTGGCGCGCGGAGGGTTGGTCAGAAATGCCGACCTGCTCGAAGCGATGAAGGCCGGCACGGTGGGCTGCTATGTGACCGACTTCCCCGATGATGACCTGCTGGCGGTGCCCAACGTGATTCCCATCCCCCATCTGGGCGCGTCCACGCCCGAGGCCGAGNNCTGCGCGGTCATGGCGGTGGAGCAAGTGCGCGACTACTTGGAAAATGGCAACGTCAAGAACTCGGTCAACTTCCCCGCGTGCGCACTGCCGGTCATGGGCCGCAATCGTATTGTGGTCGCCAACGCGAACGTGCCCAACATGGTCGGCCAGATTACGACGGTACTGGCTGCCGACAAGATCAACATCGCCGACATGATGAACAAGAGCGCGGGTGATCTGGCCTACAACATCATCGACATCGACGGTGGCGTGGCCGAGGCGCAGGTCGAGAAGCTGCGCAAGATCGATGGCGTGATCACGGCGCGGCTGATTTCCAAGACGTAGGCGTAGCAGAAGTCATCCGCGCCGGTGATGGGTGCCGGCCGGCGGCACCAGCCAAAAGGCTAATTCGGACAACGCAAGTCCTATTTTAGCATGGCGCGACCGTGCCGGCTGCGCCATACTTGCGCCAGCCATGCAGCGAGAAATCATCCGCATCGACGAGGATTTGTGCAACGGTTGCGGCGACTGCGTGCCGAGCTGCGCGGAAGGAGCCCTGCAGATCATCGACGGCAAGGTTCGCCTGGTCAGCGATCTTTTGTGTGACGGACTGGGCGCCTGTATCGGCCAGTGCCCGGTGGGCGCCATCAGCATCGAAAGGCGCGAGGCGGAGCCCTACGACGAGGCGAAGGTCGTGGCCGATCTGGCGGGCAAGGGAAGCAACACCGTCGTGGCGCATCTCCGTCACCTGAAGGACCACGGACAGACCGAGTTTCTCGCGCAGGGGATCGCGGCCTTGCGTGCGCGTTCGGGCAGCCTGGGATTCGATCTCGACCAAGCCCTAGCCGCGCTGCAGCCTCCCGCTGCACCCCTGCGTGAGCGCGCGGTGACGGCCATGCACGCCGGAGGAGGCGGTTGTCCCGGATCGCGCACCCTGGCCTTCGCCAGGCCCGCAGCCCCACCCAGCGAAGGGCCGGCGGCCGCGTCGGCGCTGCGCCAGTGGCCCATCCAGCTTCACCTGGTGAATCCTGTGGCGCCCTACTTCCAGCGTGCGGACGTGCTGGTGGCGGCTGATTGCGTAGCCTTTGCTGTGGGTGATTTCCACGCGCGCCATCTGGCAGGCAAGTCGCTGGTCATTGCCTGTCCCAAGCTCGATTCGCACATGGAGATCTACGTCGAGAAGATCCGGCAGATGGTGGACGTCGCGGGGGTGACGAGTATCACGGTGATGGTGATGGAGGTCCCCTGCTGCGGTGGCCTCCTGCGGATGGTGCGCCAGGCGGTCAGCCAGGCCGCGCGCCCGGTGCCTGTGACCCTGATCGTGGTGGGCTTGCAGGGCGAGATTCTATCAGCCGAAACCGCGGCTTGAGTCCGGCAGGCGTTGCCAGGCCGTCGCGCCTGACTGACGGCGTAACTACTTGCCGGCGCTGGCGCGTGGCCGGATGCCGATCAGCTGATTGAGCGAGCCAGAGGTGAACCCGGCCAGGTCCAAGACCACGAAGGTGAACCCGAGCTTGCGGCCCAGCTTGACCATGGTTTCGCGCAGCTCCAGGGCGCGCGGCATTGCCTCCGGTTCGACTTCCACGCGTGCGATTTCGGCGTGAAAACGCACGCGCAGTTGCCGGAAGCCCAAGGCGCGCAGGCCCTCTTCAAAGGCATCCACCTGCCGCAAACGTTCGGGCGTAATTGTGGTGCCGTAGGGGAAACGCGACGACAGGCAGGCGAGCTGCGGCTTGTCCCAGGTGGAAAGGCCCAGCTCTTTCGACAGTTCGCGGATCTCTTGCTTGTTGAGCCCGGCGTCGAGCAGTGGGTGATGGGCACCGTGATCCTTGGCCGCCTGCAGCCCGGGCCGGTAGTCGCCCAAATCATCCACGTTGGTTCCGAGCAAGACCGCTTTGCAGCCCAGGCGTTGGGCCACCGGGGCCGCGATGTCGAGCAGTTCGGACTTGCAGTAGTAGCAACGTTCCTTGGGATTGGACTGGAACTCAGGACGCGAGAGCTCGTGCGACTCGACGATCTCGCAGCGCACGCCCATGCCGGCGGCCAGGTCCAGCGCGGCCCGTTGCTCGCTGTACGCCATGGTGGGCGAGAGCGCGATGAGCGCAGTGCAACGATCCCCGAGCACGTCATGGGCCACGCGCAGAAGCAGCGTGGAATCCACGCCACCCGAAAAGCAGACCAGGGCCGATTCATGCGCGGCAATGAAATCGCGCAGCGCCTGGTGTTTCTGTGACAGGGTCATCAAGAATAACTATAGTCGGCCGATGCAGGTGCGCCAGCAGAAGAGATGGCTATTGGGCGGGTTGGCACTACGGGCTACTCACAGCACGACGCGCTCGGCTTGCTCGGCGATGTCGGCTGCTTCCTTGGCCACGTCCATGCTCGCCTCCGCGCGCTCGACATCAGCCAGCTTGGCCGCAATGGCCGGGTGGGCAGGCACGAAGAGGGAACAGCAGTCTTCAAAGGGCAGGGCAGAGATGTCGTAGGTTCCGATCCGCCGCGCTAGGGCGGTGGTTTCCACTTTGTCGTAGGTGAGCAGCGGCCGCAGGATGAGGTGCCGGCCTGCGACCTCGATGTTGCGCATGTTGGTCAAGGTCTGACTGGCGACCTGTCCCAGGTTCTCGCCCGTGACGATCGCGCCACAGTGCGCGCGTTCGCAAAGCAGATCGGCCACCCGGACCATCATGCGTCGGTACAACACGACTGCCAACTCAGGACGGCCGGCGGCGCGCAGCCGTTTCTGCGTCTCGGTGAAACCCGCGATCCACAGAATCGACACCGCTTGCCAGCGCGCCAGTTGGCGCGCCAATGCGACTACCTTGTCTTTGGCCTTCTCGCCGGTAAACGGCGGCGAGTGGAAGGTGAGCGCCTCCTGCGTCAGGCCGCGCTTGGCGGCCAGCCATCCCGCCACCGGCGAATCGATCCCGCCCGAAAGCAGCAGGATGGCGCGTCCCGAGACTCCCGCGGGCAGCCCGCCGGGCGCGGGCCGGCGTTCGGCAAAGACATGCGTGGCCTGGGTCGCGATTTCGATGCCCACGCGCAGGGCTGGTTCATGCACGTCCACTGGAATTCCGGTAGCCGCGGACACGGCGTCGCCCGCGCGGCAGGCGATGTCGTGCGATTGCAAGGGAAACTGCTTGTTGGATCGATGCGGTTCGATCTTGAAGCTGCGGCGCAGGCTTGGGTCTCGCTCCACTGCAGCTTGCGCCTCGGCCACGGCCGCGGCGCAGATCGCGTCGATGTCGGGCGCAAGATTGACGGCGGGAGAGATCGACACCAGGCCGAACACGCGCTCCAGACGGCTGCAGGCCTCGGCCCGCGCTTGGTCAGCCACGCACACCACCACGCGACCATGGGGGGCGGAAACCTTGGCCTCGGGCAAGTCGCGAACCGCGGCCCGCACGTTGTTGACCAGCACGCGGAGAAAGATGTGGCGATTGCCGCCCTTGAGGAACAGCTCGCCGTAGCGGCAAAGGATGGTCGTCATGGTTTCGGGTCTCGCCGCCGAACCTCTACCACGGATGCGATTTCGTCCACTGCTTCGCGCAGGGCGAGCGCCGCGGTTTCGACCTCGGACTGGGTGCTCAGGCGCGAGAGCGAGAAGCGCAGCACCGCGTCCTGGTCGCGAATGCCTATCGCCGCGAGCACGTGACTAGGCCCACGGGTTCGGGTGGAACAAGCCGCCCCGGCCGATGCGTAGACGCCTCTCGCTTCCAAGGCATGCAACAGAGGCTCGGCGGGCAGACCGGGCAAGCGCAGGCTGGCGATGTGAGGGGCACGCGGGGTTGCCGGGGGCACAGTGGTCGTGGCCTGGGGAATCGCCTGCAGGACCAGCGCCTCCAGACGGTCGCGCAGGAAGGCCACCTTTTCACCCGCCTGTGGGTCCTGCTGGCACAGCGCCGCTGCCCGGCCGAGGGCAACCCAGCCGGGCAGGTTTTCGGTTCCCGAGCGCAGACCACCTTCCTGCCGGCCGCCGTCCCACAGCGGCGCCACCCGCGCGCCCTTGCGCAGCCAGAGCGCGCCTGTCCCCTTGGGGCCGTGCAGCTTGTGCCCCGAGATGGCCAGCGAATCCGCGCCCAGGGTCGCGACATCGAGGGGAATGAGACCGGCGAACTGTACCGCGTCGACGTGAAAGTGCAGCTTGCGACCCGCGGCGCGCAGGACGCGGCCGATCTCGGCCACCGGTTGTAGGGTTCCGATCTCGTTGTTGGCCAGCATCACCGCCAGCACGGCAGTGTCTGGCCGCAGATTGGCCAGCACCGATTCCGCGCGCACGCGTCCATCGGGAGCTGGCGCGATCTTGCTCAGTTGCCAGCCCTTGCTGACCAAACTCTCCGCGGAACGCAGAACCGCCGGGTGTTCAATCGCGCTGACCACAATGTGGCGGCCCCGCGCCAGGGCTGCCGCGCCCAGCAGACCCAGGGCATTGGCTTCGGAACCGCCGCTGCAGAACACGATCTCCGTCGGCTCTGCCCGCAGCAGCGCCGCCACCTCGCCGCGCGCCTGTTCCAGCGCGCGCGCCGCCGCCGCGCCCAGACCGTGCGCCGAGGACGGATTGGCATAGAGATCCGTCATCGTATGCAGCACTGCTGCCAGGACCTCGGGCAGGGGAGGTGTGGAGGCGGCATTGTCGAGGTAGACGATCATCGAGAGCAGACAATCATGGATCCGCGGAGGCGGGAAGGGGAGGCGCGATCCGCCGGGCTCGCTTGCCGCCTTTGACTCCACGACGCGGAAAAGGCCGCCATGTGCAATGATGGGTCGGGGATCACCATGAACAAAGCGCCCGCGTCTTCGCGCGCAACCCGGCGTCGATGGCAAAACCGCCCGCGGATGTTTGCATGACGCTCGCGGACCCAGCCAGTGGAATTCTGGATGCAACCCGCGCGCTGGGTGTGTACGTCCATTTTCCCTTCTGTCGGGCGCGCTGTCCCTATTGCGACTTCGCCACGGCGGTGTGCGAGCCGATTCCGCACGACGAGTACGCGGCTGCGGTCGCGGCCGAACTTTCGGCGCGCGCGGGCTGGTTCCGCGGCGAGCGCGCGCCGGAGTTGCGGTCGATCTACTTTGGCGGCGGAACCCCTGGCCGCTGGCGGTCCGAAGCCATCGGGCTTGTGATCGATACCACTCGCCGGCTTTTCAACTCGACCGGGCCCCTGGAAATCACGGTAGAAACCAACCCTGGCGAGGTGACCGCGGAGTCTGCCGCGGGCCTGCGCGCGGCGGGCGTGAACCGGGTGTCGCTCGGCATGCAGGCCTTCCAAGATCACCTGCTGGCGGCCATCGGCCGGCAGCACAGCGTGGCCGCGATTGCGGCGGCAGTCCACGCCGTACGCGGAGCGGGCATCGACAATTTGTGCGCGGATTTGATGTTTGGCCTTCCCGGCCAGACCATGGACGATTGGCGCCACTCGCTTGCTGCTCTGGTCGCGCTTTGCCCTTCGCACATCACTGCCTACGCTCTGACCGTCGAGCGCGGCACGCGGTTCGGCGCCCTTGATCGCGCGGGCAAGCTGCAGCGTCCCGACGAGGAAACCGTGGCGGCGATGTACGTGACGGCACACGAGGTGCTGCAGGCCGCGGGCTTCGAGCACTATGAGATTTCGTCATACGCGCGTCCCGGGCGGCGCGCGGTTCACAACACGCTCTACTGGACCGGCGGCGCCTACCTGGGCGTGGGCGCATCCGCGTCGTCATTCCGGCCGCTGCATGACGGAACCGGCTGGCGTTTTTCCAACCCGCGCGCGCTGAAAACCTATCTGCGCTCAGCCGCGGTCGGGAAGGGGAACCCGTTGCCTGCCAAGATCGAGCACCGCGCGGCCGAGGACTTGGAGAACGAAGGCCTGTGGCTCGGCCTGCGCACGTCCGACGGCGTGGAGCGCGCGGCGCACGCGCGCCGCTATGGCCGCGACCCGTTGGCGTCTCCCGAACGCGCTGCAGCCGCCCAGAAATGTGTGGACGCGGGCTGGCTGTCGGTTGCCCATGATCGTCTGCGCCTGACCGACACCGGCTTCCTGTTTGCCGACGAAGTTTCCAGCCGCCTGTGGCTAGGAAGATAGAAACTGGCAAGGGCCGCCGTGTTCTTGGCCGCCGCCTGATTTTCGAGTTAGATAGTGTTTGTGAGCGACATTGGCGCACGTGCAAAGAAGGTTCTGCACGCCGTGGTGTCCGAGTACCTTGCCACCGGCGAGGCAGTCGGCTCCCAGACGGTCGCTCATCGCTATCGGCTGGCGGCTTCCCCTGCCACGGTGCGTGCGGTTATGGGCGAATTGGAAGATTTGGGCATGCTGCACCACCTGCACACTTCGGCGGGACGCATCCCAACTGATCGCGGGCTGCGCTACTACGTGGACACCCTGCTGCGCGTGCGCAGCCTGTCCGCGCCCGAGCAGGAAGAGATCCGCGAGCGGGTGGGGCCGGTCGCGGACCCGCAGGACATCATGCAAAGGGTGGCGCACGTGTTGCGCGATCTCTCCCATCTGGCCGTGGTGGTGCAGGCGCCGCGCCCCGAATCGGACGCGGTGTCGCACCTCGAGTTCGTGCGCTTGCGCGGTGACCAACTGCTGGCGGTCATCGCTTCGCAGAGCGGCCAGATCCAGAACAAGCTCATTCCTATCGATTTTTCTCTCTCTCCCAGCGACCTCGACCGCATCAACAACTACCTCAACAGCTTGGTGTCGGGCTTGACCGTGGATCAGATGCGCGCGCGGCTGGTGCGCGAGATCGAGAAGGAGCGCGAAAGCTCGGCCAGTGATCCGGTGCTGGCGCAGGCGCTCAAACTAGCCATGGCCGCGACTCCTGCGGCCGAGCCGGGGAGTGACATTTTGCTCGACGGACAGTCAAATCTGTTGTCCGCGGCGGCCGACTTGGATCGCGCTCGCCGCGTCCTGCGCACGCTCGAAGAAAAGCACCAGATCGTCAAACTGCTGGAGCGCACGCTGAATGCGCCCGGCATCTGCGTATTCATCGGGGCGGAGGCCAACCTGGCCGACTTGACCGAGGTTTCGGTGGTGGCCGCGAGCTACGGGGGCGATGACCGACCCCTGGGAACCATCGGGGTGATTGGCCCATCGCGAATGAGCTATTCCAAAGTCATCCCTCTGGTAGACTTCACCGCCGACGTGATTACCGAGGTGCTTCCCAGACCCTGAAAGGAGTGCGCGGCTGCGCTTGGGCCGCGGAGTTGTTTCCCATGAGCGAAGACAGCGACTCTGAAGCCAATTCCGGTCCCGACGCCCCATCGCCTGCGGCCGACGGCCCCGCGCCTGAGAGCCCGGCCGCTGCCGGAGAGCCGGCGCCCGCGCCGCCCAGCCCGGAAGAAAGGCTGGCCACGCTGGAAGCTGAGAAGGCCGAGTGTAAGGACCGCATGCTGCGCATCGCGGCTGAGTTTGACAATTACAAGAAACGCGCGCGCAAGGACATGGCCGAGCACGAACAAAGGGCGCGCGAGACGGTTCTGCGCGACTTTTTGGAGATCGCGGACAACTTGGAGCGTGCCGTCGCCTCGTGGAGCGAAGGCGGCGAGCAGGACGTCAAGTCAGTGCAGAATGGCGTCGATCTGGTTCTGCGCCTCTTCAAGTCGAAGCTTGAACGCTATTCGGTGACGGCCATCGCGGCCCAAGGCCAACCCTTCGACCCGCGCGTGCACGACGCGATTTCGCAGTCACCCAGCGCCGAGGCAAGCCCCGGGACGGTGCTGCGCGAGCTGCAGAAGGGCTATCGCATTGGTGAGCGGCTGCTTCGGCCGGCCGTCGTCGTGGTCGCGGTGGCGCCGCCCGTTCCGAAATCCGAGACCGGGCGATCGGGTGGGAGCGAAGCGCAGACCGCCCAGCCGCCGGAAGGTGGCGTGGACATCGACTTGACTGGCGATGAGAAGCCGCCCCGCAAGGGAGACAAGTCTTCGTGAGCCGTATCATTGGAATCGATCTCGGTACGACGAACTCCTGCGTGGCCGTGCTGGAGGGGATGGAGCCCCTGGTCATCCCCAACAGCGAAGGCTCGCGCACCACGCCCTCGGTGGTTGCGTTGTTGGACGATGGTGAACCTTTGGTCGGCCAGATCGCGAAGCGCCAGGCGGTCACCAACGCCGAGTCCACGGTGTCGGCGGTCAAGCGCCTGATGGGGCGGAAGCGCACCGATGCGGAGGTTGAACGTCACGCCAAGTCTTCCACCTATGAGGTGGCGGCGGCCTCCAACGGCGACGCATGGGTGCGGGTCAAAGGCAAGGACTACCCGCCGGCCCAGATCTCGGCCTTCGTTCTGGACAAGATGCGAAAGACCGCCGAGGAGTACCTGGGCGAGTCGGTCACCGACGCGGTCATCACGGTGCCCGCCTACTTCGGCGACAGCCAGCGCCAAGCCACCAAGGACGCGGGACGCATCGCCGGGCTGAATGTCAAGCGTATCATCAACGAGCCTACCGCCGCGGCGCTGGCCTTCGGTCGCCTGAGTCTGGTGTCCGACTCCAAGATCGCGGTCTACGATCTGGGCGGCGGAACTTTCGATATCTCGCTTCTGCATCTGCACGAGGGCGTGTACCAAGTCAAGGCGTCGAGCGGCGATGGCTTCTTGGGCGGCGAAGACATCGATGCGCGGATTGTAGGCCTGCTGGCCGAAGGCTTTCGTGCCGACACGGGCATTGACTTGCGTGCCGAGCGGATGGCCCTGCAACGCCTGCGTGAGGCGGCCGAGCGGGCCAAGCACGAGCTGTCCACCAGCTTGGAGACCGAAGTGAACCTGCCCTTCATTGCCGCAGGCGATGACGGGCCCAAGCATCTCATCACCTCGCTCACGCGCGTCAGGTTGGAGGAGCTGTGTGAGGATTTGTTGGCCCGGACCATTCCCCCCATGCAGCAGGTACTGAAGGACGCGGGCTGGACGGTGCGCGACATCGACGAGGTGATCCTGGTGGGTGGGCAGACACGCATGCCGCGCGTGCACGAACTGGTGTCGAAGTTTTTCGGCAAGAAGCCGTCGCGCGCGGTGAACCCCGACGAGGCGGTGGCCGTGGGCGCGGCGCTGCAGGGGGCGGTGCTCTCGGGCGAGCAGCAGGACGTGTTGCTGCTCGACGTGACCCCGCTTTCCTTGGGCGTCGAGACTGCGGGCGGCGTGTTCACCCGGATTATTCCCCGCAACACCACCATTCCGGTGCGGCGGGGGCGGGTATTCTCCACCGCGGTGGACAACCAGCCATACGTCAACGTGCACGTGCTGCAGGGCGAGCGGGAAATGGCCGAGGACAACAAGAGCTTGGCCCACTTTCAACTGACCGGCATCCCGCCGGCGCCACGGGGCGCGCCGCAGATCGAGGTGTCGTTCGACATCGATTCCAACGGCATGGTCAGCGTTTCGGCCAAGGACATGGGCACGGGCAAGACCCAGACGGTTCTGGTGCAGCCCACCTCGGGCCTTTCCGAGGCCGAGATCAGTGCCTTCGTTTCGCAGTCTGAGACCAGTCGCCAGGTAGACCAGTCCAAGAAGGAATGGGCCGACCTGTGCAACAGCGCCGAAACGCTCATCTACGGCACCGAGCGCACCCTGCAGGAATTCGGCGACAAGCTGGACCCGGACGCCAAGGTGCGACTGCAAACGGCCCTCGACGAGTGCAAGCGCACGCTTGAAATGTTCGCGGGGGAAGTGGCGCGCGGACGCGAGGCGGTTGCCAAGCTAGAAACCGAGGCCCACATGTTGTTCATGGCGCTGCAGGGTGGGAGCACGTCCGAGCCGGAGCCCTCGCCCGAGAATTCGTCCTAGTTCCGCCCGTCAGAATTTCAGCCATATTTGGGTCGTCGATGCATCCCGCCCGGCTTCGTTGCTCCTCGGTTACATACGTCCAGTATGCGCCCTCGTCGCGCCTCGCCGACCGGGCGCCTCGGCGGCCGAAACATGGCCGCTCTTCTGACGGGCGGAACTAGCCGGCCGTGGCCCACGACTACTACAAGACGCTCGGCCTGGCGCGCGACGCACCGGCGGCCGAGATCAAGGCCGCCTACCGCAAACTGGCTTTGCAGTTTCATCCCGACCGTAACCCGGGCGATCACGCGGCGGAAGAGCGTTTCAAGGAAGTCTCGCTTGCCTACGCGGTGTTGGGCGATGAAGAAAAGCGGGCGCGCTACGATCGCCTGGGGGACGTCCCGGGCGACCTGCCGTTCGGGGACAGCGCCGATCTGGCCAAGGCTACGGAGTACTTCGATGCCATCTTCGGCGACCTGTTCGGGTTGGGCCGCAAACGGGCCGCCGGACAAGACCTGCGCTACACGCTAGAGTTGGATTTCGATGAGGCGGCGCTCGGGTGCCAGAAGACGATTCGTTTTCAGCGCAGCGAGGACTGCGGGGCCTGTGGTGGCACCGGCGCCCAAGGCGGGGCGACTGGCCTGCAGCCCTGCGCGCGTTGCGCGGGACAAGGATGGACACGGCACAAGGCGGGCTTTTTTTCGGCCCGGCGTGACTGTCTGGCCTGTGCCGGCTCGGGGCAGATCCCGCGGGTGCGCTGCCCGACCTGCTCGGGCACCGGCCTACACGACTGCGAGCGCGAGTATGTGGTGCACGTGCCGCCCGGCTCGCAGGCGGGCGGCACGCAACGGGTCGCGGGCGAAGGCTCGCCCGGCCGGCGCGGCGGTCCGGCGGGCGATCTGCATGTGATGGTGAGGACGCGCCCGCATCCCTTCTATCGCCAGCAAGGCGATCTGCTTGAGGTCGAGGTGCCGGTGCGCATGGAGGAGGCGGCCCTGGGCACCGAGATTGAAGTGCCCCTACTGGACGCGCGCGTGCGCATGAAGATCCCGGCCGGCACCCAGCCGGACAGCGTGTTTCGCGTGCGCGGCAAGGGTCTGCCCGCACCGGGCGGCAGCCGCGGCGACGCCCATGTGCGGGTGCAGGTCGAGGTGCCCGGTGGGTGCAGCGACGAAGCGCGCGCCCTGCTGAGCAAGTTGGGGGGCATGCTCGGCGACGATGCCTATCCCCGCCAGCGCGCTTTTCGGGACATGACGGCGGCCATGCGGCGGCGTGAGGAATGATGCCCCTGCTGAACCTCGCACTTTTTCTGCTGACCCTGCTGACCACCACCATGCAGGGTGCGCTGGAACGTCACGGCTACGCCAGCATGTTTCCGCTGCAGGACGGGCTTTCGTTCTCGCTGCCGCTGATGGCGATCCTGCTCTGTCACGAGATGGGGCACTACCTGGCCGCGCGCCGGCATCACGTGCCGGCGTCGTTGCCGTTTTTCGTGCCGCTGCCTCCCGGCATTGGGCTGTTCGGGACGATGGGCGCGGTGATCCTGCAGTCGAGGACCTCCGACCGGCGCAAGCTCATCGACATCGGCGCCGCCGGGCCGTTGGCCGGGCTGCTGGTGGCCATCCCGGTTCTTATCTACGGTCTTTCCATCTCGCCGGTGCAGCCCCTGGTTGGGGTCGGGGTTCAGGAGGGCAATTCCATCCTGTATGCCGTTCTTAAACGCATTATCCATGGTGTCTGGTTGCCCGGCGGGGGACGCGACGTGATGTTGCACCCGACTGCCATGGCCGGGTGGGCCGGGTTGCTGGTCACCATGCTCAACCTCTTGCCCGTCGGCCAGCTCGACGGTGGGCATGTGGCCATCGCCTATTTTGGCAATCGCTACGGTCGGGCTTCGCGCATCTTGCAGAATCTCCTGCCAATTTTCGCGCTCGGGGTCGGTGTCGCGGTCTACCTGGACGCCGTGGCCGAGCTGGCGCGGCTGGGCGGGGGCCTGCCGGTGTCCGCGGTCAACATCGCGACTGCGGCCGGAATGCCCTGGCTGATGTGGTTCGTCCTGCTCGCGCTGCTGCGGCGGCTGTCGGGCGGCATCGACCATCCACCGGTCGACGATCGGCCCCTGCCGGCCAGTCGCGCCGGCCTCTTCTGGCTGGTCTTTGTGACCTTTGCCATAATCTTCATGCCCGTCCCGCTGCGTGCCAGCTTGGGCGCTGCGGGTGAGGGGCCGAACCGGGTGATCCAGCAAGACCGACCATGAGCGATAGCGGCAGCAGCGATCGGGCAACCTGTCCCAAGTGTGGGCGCAGGCGCGACCAGGGCGCCCCGGCTTGTCCGCGTTGCGGGCTACGCTTTGCCCTGTGGCGGCCTGCTCTGGCTGACCATCGCGTCCCGCTGACCCCTGCCGGCCAGGAACAATGGGCACAGTTGGAAGCCAACTGGCAGGACTTGCGACGCCACGAGGAATTCGCAAAGTACTGCCTGCAGGCGAACCTGTTGCCCGCGGCTGGGCGTTGCTATCGCGATCGACTGGACCGCTTTCCCGGCGATGCCATCGCCACCAAGATGCAGAAGGAGATTCTGGCCAAGGCGACGCTGGGGCTCATGGTGCAGAAGCGGCAGCCGGGCGCGCCGGTTACCCGGTCAAAGTGGTTCTGGGTGATCATCCTGGCCGCAATGGCCATGGCGATCGCGGCGGCGTTCATCTGGGGCCCGGGAAAACTGCGCGCACACGGCCCTGGCGCTACGGTGAACGTTAAGATTCCTCGGTAGACCGGCGCGGCGGGGTGCTACCCTTGCGCCAGCGTGGCCAAAGTTCCTGGGTTTGAACTTCCCCTCGACGAGGTCAGGGCCAGCCTGGAGACCCTGCGGCGTCCCCTGCGTATCGCGATCCTGCGTTTTCGCAATCCCTTCAACGTGGGTGCCATCATTCGAGTGGCACACTCGTTTCTGGTCAAAGAAATATTGCTGGTGGGAAAGGAACCCTACTACGAGCGCGCAGCCATGGGCATGCAGCGCTACGAGAACCTGGTCAAACTTCCTGACGAGCAGGCGCTGGTGGGGTGGGCGCGCGAGCGCAAACTGCCGCTTATCGCGTTTGAGCGCGAGCACGCCCGCGTGGACCTGTGGCGGGCAAACCTGCCCGAGGAGTGCGTGATGGTGTTTGGCAGCGAAACCAGCGGCGTGTCCGCCGAGCTGCTCGCCGAGGTCGACGATATCGTGGCCATTCCCATGTACGGCATCAACCACTCGTTCCCGGTCACCGTGGCTGCCGGCATCGCCATGGCCGAATGGACGCGCAGGCATTACGTTGTGATGGCAAGACCATGATTCCCTACTTCGAGCAACCCAGCCTATCGTTCGGCCCCATCACCATACACGCGTTTGGTGTGCTGGTGGCGGTGGGCATCTTGGGCGGGATGCACCTCATTCGGCGCCGAGCCGCTGCCTGGGACATGGACCCGGTCATGGCTGAACGGCTGACCATCTGGATCCTGCTGGGCGGCTTCGCCGGCGCGCATCTGATCGACAGGCTGGTCTACTTTCCCGCTGACACTTTGGCGAATCCCTGGAGCCTGCTGCGCTTCTGGGAAGGCCTGAGTTCATTCGGCGGATTCCTGGGCGCGATCGTGGGAGCAGCACTCTTCGTACGCCACGAACGCCTGGGCGCGCAGAAGTGGCCGTACCTGGATCTGGTCGCCTACGCATTCCCCACTTCATGGTTTTTCGGCCGCACCGGTTGTTTCTTCGCCTTTGACCATCCTGGCTTGGCCACCGACATCGTCCTCGCCCAACAGGACGCTGGCGGCGTGGTTCGCCACAATCTCGGTTTGGATGAGGCGCTCTGCATTTTGCCGGTCGCGCTGCTTTTTCTCTGGCTCGGCCGGCGGCGTGCCCCTTCGTCCGGATTCTTCGTCGGTCTGCTGGCTGTGGTCTATGCGCCGGTGCGCTTTCTGCTCGACTTCCTCCGCTTCGACGACGTCCGCTACTTCCATTTCACCCCGGGCCAATATGGCGCAGCCGTCCTGCTGGTGGTGGGCGTGCTGATCCTGTGGCGTGTGCCCGCGGTCCAGGCGGCGCTGCCCGCGCCGGAGGAGAAGCAGTAGCCCGCGCAGCGCCTTCGGGACCGCTGAGCGGTTGACACCCGATCGGGAGAGCCGGTGTAGAATTGTGACTATGGCGCTAAACGGCATTCGGACGTGCCTTTGGGTGGCTGTCGGCCACGTAGCGAATACGACGTCGGATCGGGCCTGTTGATCCCTCCGAGAGCTACCGGGATGCCCGTCGCACTCCTGTGGCCCAGACTCGTACGAAAGAAAGCGCAGCCACCCATTGGTCCTTGAAGAACTGCTCACGCAGTTCGTGAAGCCGAAGCGCGGCCGAATGTTGTTGGTTCCCCCCTGGCAGCACGTGTCAGGCGGTGCTCCTACGCGACTGGATATGCTAACCTCTATGGCCAATGTGCTCGGCATCTGCTCCGCGACATCTTGTTCAATCCCGAAGAACCTTTCTGATCGTCGGAGTCCTCGTTTTGGGCGGGCTCGGATGTACCGGCGTCTCGCCACCGAAGGCGGGCCTTCTCGACGGTGCCGTTGCTGGCGGTTCCGGAGGTCGTGATGGCGGTGGCGGCGAGGCCAGCGGCGACGCGGCAGGCCCTGCCGGCGACGGCAAGACTGCGACTGACGTGGCCACGGCAGCCGACGTCCCGCATTCCGGTGGAGGAAGTGACGCAAGCGCCGGAGGCAGCGGTGGAAGTGGTGGCAGCGTCGGACCCGATGCCGCCACCGATGTGCGGCCTGTCGATGCTCCTGGCACCTGCAGCGCGGACAAGGAATGTCCATCGCAGACCCCCCTCTGTCTGGGCAATCGCTGCGCAAAATGTGCCACGGATGCAGACTGCGTAGGTCGGTCGGGACCTGCCTGTGCCGGCAGTGGCATGTGCGTCGGGTGCACCGCGAACTCGTACTGTACCGGCTCCGCTGCTACCTGCGACATCGCGACCAACCAGTGTGTTGGATGCGTGAAGCGGAGTGACTGCGCGGGCGCTTGCCTGACGTGCAGCACGACCAGTGTCTGCACAGCGGTCAAGAACCTGGATGATCCGAGCGGATGCCCTGGCACGTGCGACTCTACCGGTGCGTGCAAGGCCAAGCAGGGACAAGCCTGCACAGCCAACTCTGATTGCGCGGGCGGGTTGCCCTGTGTCGATGGATTCTGCTGCGAGAGCGCTTGCACGGGAAAATGCACGTCCTGCGCAGTGACACACGGCAAGTGCACAAACACCACGTCTCCGCGAACTGGCCAGACCTGCGGTGGTACGTCTCCCTGCAATGCCACTTGCAACGGTTCAAGCCCCGATTGCGTGCCGGCAAGTACCTCGACCCCATGTGGCACCACGACCTGTCTTAATTCCACGCAGCTCCAGCTGGCTGGGACCTGCAATAGCCAAGGAACCTGCTCTCAAAGTACCCAACCCTGTACGCTCTGCCTTTCGACTACGAATGCCTGCGCCGATTGCACACCGGGGGTAGACAGAAGGTGCAGTGCGGGTGTGCCCCAAAAGTGTGATACGAGCGGACACTGGGCGAACGACACCGCGTGTGGGACTGGCCAAGTCTGCTCAGGCACAGGCAACTGCGGCTGCCAGACGAACTGGACGAGCTGCGGTCGTGCCGGCAACACTTGCTATGACAGCTACAACGACTCCCATAACTGTGGCTCTGCCGCCGGTTGTCTGGACTGTACGGCGAGCGGAAAAACGTGCTCGGCGGGTGGTTGTATCTGCCCGGTTGGCAACCCGAACCTCTGCGGCAACACTTGCACCAACTTCAGCACCGACAACTCCAACTGTGGTGGATGTGGGGCGCCATGCAATAGCGCCCAGAGTTGCTTGAGCGGCATATGCACCTGTCATCTCGGCTCTCCCGCATGCGGCGGTTGCCTCGGTTGGGACTTTGATTCGGGTATTGGGTTGTGGGCGAAGCGGAGTCCGCTTTGGCAACCCGGCACTCAAAACGGAGCTACCGCAGTGCAATTGGCATCATCTGCTCATTCCCACGCCGGCGCACACGCGCTGGAGGTCGACGCCACCACAGACACATCCTTGGCGCAGTATTTCGTTGAGGTGGGCGTGCCGATTTGCACTAACGGAAGTGCGATTTCCGTCACCGGCTACACATTTTCAGCGTGGATCTACATCGACGGTCCGGCCTTGGGACCCAACGCGCAGCTAGCCGTTGAGTACTCCACGCCTTCCGGGCCCGGAGACAATGATCTGTTGCTCTTTTCGGCTGGTGAGATGACCACGGGAAGTTGGATGCAAGCGCGCCTCACGCTGGTCAGCTCTTACCAGCCTGACACGCTGTACATTTACTTCGAGCCCGGCCTAGACTCAGGCGTCTGGTCGGGCTCGATCTATATCGACGATGTACAACTCTTCAAGTAGCAGTTTCGCTCCGAGATCCCATGGCGAGGGTACTAGGCACAGTGCGACCTTCTTTTGGCATTTTCCAAGACCGCGCGGATGATCACGGCGGCGGGCGCGATGTTGGTGCCGCGATGCTGGTGCCAGTGTCTTCCTACAGCGGCGACAGTCCCGCAACCACCGGACCTAGAGCTAAAACCGGCCGGCGCAGGCCACACCGAGGCCAGCAGTCGGGCTGCAGTGGAAGCGGAATCCGGTCTCGGCAGCCGCCACCTTGTCCTCCGGAGCGCTCGGGCTGCGCACGAGGAGGTAAGTGGCCAGTCCGCCCAGCACCGCGGCGCCAGCGTAGCCTGCGATTGCGATGTATCCGGCGGAATTGACGCCGTCGTAGAGGGATTGGCAATCACCAGGTGGCAGACCGGCTGCTGGGGTGCAACCGTGGCCATTGTACGACTTGGCTCGGTTTTCGTGGATCACGTGGAATGCGACGCCAGTGCCCAACGAACCGAGCGCCGCCACGCCGACAATCACGCCGACGGTCCGTCCTGTCCCCCATCTGCTGGGTGGTGCCAGCGGTTTTTCCACCTCTGTCGTCACGGCGGTGGGGCTAGCGCCTACCGGAGGCAAGGGCTTGGCGGCCGCAACCGCGACGAAAACCAGGGGCTCTCGCGCTAGTCCGCGCGCGGGTACCACGACCGTCCGGCCAATCGGCAGGAAACCAGGCGCCTCCACCTCCAGAGCAATGCTCCCGGCCGGCACACGCAGCGGCGCTCGCATGGGCAAGGTCGCCACCTGCACACCATCAACCTTCACCGTCCCTTCCTTGCTGTCTCCCGATAGCTCAAGCGATCCGAGGTGCCCTTGGATGTCGTTCAAAGCTTGGTCGAGGTGCTTCTTGTTGTGACCGATCCAACTCTCCTGCGTATGCGTGAGCGCCTCAATCAGATGGCTCTCAGCCTCCATCCAGCGGCCCAGCGCCTGCTCGGCCAGCGCGATCTGGGCCAGGGCGCGCGCGCTCTTGGACACTTCATACGCGCGGCGGAACTCCTTCAGCGCTTCCTCGTCCTGACCCTTCTGGCGCAGCTCCAGCCCGTTCCGGATCAACGCGTCTTCGCTGCTCGCATCGCTCGGCTCGGAGTTCTTGCGGCCTGCGGCGGCGTTGCTGCTCCAGGCGAGCAGGATGATGGAAAGGAGTAGGTGAGTTGCCCTTGGTTCTCTCATGAGGAGGTCATTCTAAGATAAAGGCATTGTTCACGCCGCGTTTTGGGCCACTAGGCGTCTCGCCGGGTGGCTCCCCCGCGGGCGTGGTCCTGGCGGGCGGATGGTGGCTGCCCATTCTTGGCCGCTTTCCACTCGCGGTCGGTTTCGGCAGCGGGTCGAGGCGGATTTGGACTGGAGGCGTGATTTCCGGACCGAAAGAGATGGTCTTCGGCTCGTACCCCTGCGCCCAAGCCCGCAGGACATGGGATGCGTCGTCGGCAGGAACCGTGGTGTGTATCTCGCCGGGCCAGGGTGACCCATTGTCGATAGAAATCCATGCCTGGGCTGGGATCGTGGTGACGTTGATGCGTCTGACCGCGGGGGTCGGGGGTTTGGTCGGCTCGGCCGCCACCGGCGCAGGTGCGGGGGTCGTATTGCGTGGGGGAAGGGGAGGTTGCGATGGTTGGCGGAGCAACACCCAGAAAACACCGCCAAGCAGAGCTGCGCCGGCAAGCGCCGCGCCGACCACCAGTTCACGTCGACCGTGGCCGCGGGGCACCAGATCGGTGGTCTGCTCGCTGCCGCGAGGCTGTAGGCTGTCCGGCGCAGGCAGATTCCCCGCGTTCGGAAGTGCGGCGGTGCCGTTCACCAGCGATCGAGATGGCGTCGAGGGAGGGCGGGCCCGAAGTTGCAGCGGAGCAGGAGTTCGGTCTGCCGGCACGGCCTTCGTCGACATCTGGCCGAACGCATCGCCAATTGTGTGACGGCTTTTGTCGCTGGCGAAGGGGAGAAGAGCGAACCCGACCTCAATCAGCGAGGCGTAGCGATTATCTGGCTCAGACGACAACATCCGCATCACCACCTGCTCCAGCTGGGGCGGACAGTCCGGCCTGAGACCGAGCAGGGGAACAATGGCGAGATTCGAAATGTTGAAGAGAATCTCGAACGGATTCTCGCCCGGGTGGGCCCGCGTCCCAGTCAGCATCTCGTACAGAATCAGGCCGAGGGCATACTGATCGCTGAGGGGGGTCACCTGGCGCGCGCCGCGGGCCTGCTCTGGAGACATGTAGGCGGCGGTGCCCAGCACCGTCAGCGTCCCGGTGAGCGCCCCCGACGGTTCATCCGTCATCAGCTTCGAGACACCAAAGTCGAGCACCTTGGGAACCAGATCGCCCCAAGGCCCCTGGGTGAGAAAAATGTTCTCCGGCTTGAGATCGCGATGAATGATGCCTTCGGCATGACCGGCGGCAACCGCCGAAAGGACGGGCAGCAAGATATCCGCCGTCTCGATGAACTCCAGGCGACCGCGGCTCCCCAGCAGGCGACCGAGAGTCTGCCCCTCCAGAAACTCCATCACCATGTAGGGTATGTCGCCCTCGCAGCCGACATCGGTCACGCGCACAATGTTGGGGTGATTTATGCGCGCAGCCACTTCCGCCTCGCGCAGAAAGCGCGTGCGGAATTCAGGGGTTTGCGCGATGGCGGGTAGTAGCGTCTTGATCGCGAAGCGCTTCTTCAGGACGGGATGGAACGCCTCGTAGACGGTTCCCATTCCGCCTTCGCCAATGGCGCGAACAATTTGGTAGCGGGCGAAGATCTGGCCAGTTTCTATCTGGTTGGAAACGGTCATCTGGGGCAAGCCCCAATCATGATACCAGTGTGGGGTGCAGTACACAAAGCCGCTGGGCTACCCGCCAATGACTAGGGACAGGGCCTCAACATGCGGGGTCTGAGCCAGCATGTCGTACGGAGTGATGCCGACGGTGGGCAGGCCCAGACGCGCGAGGGCCGCGAGGTCGCGCGCCAGGGAAGCGGGATTGCAACTCAGATAGGCCACCAGGCGCGGATGCAGTTGCGCCACGGCTGCGATTGTGGTTGCGGCACATCCCTTGCGTGGTGGATTGAGCACCACCAGATCAGCCTTGCCCACGCGTGCAAGATGATCCGCAACGTCGCCAGTTACGTAGCGAACCCGTGCCTCGGGATCCCCAGGCCCGCGTTCGGCGAGAAATGCCTGCGCCGTCGCGCAAGCCGCCGGGTTTTCCTCGATGGCCACCACCTCGCGCGCCAGCGGCGCCAGCGCCAGGGCAATGCCGCCAGCGCCGGCATAGGCATCGACCACGCGATCGATCGATCCCAGGCGTGTGGCTGCGGCCACGATGTCGTGGTAGGCGCGGCCCGCCACCAGGCGATTGGCCTGAGAAAACGAACGCGGCCCCAGGCGCACACGCGCCGGGCCAATGGTGTCTTCGATACTGGCGGAGCCAAACAGCAGATGCTCCTGCTCGCCGAAAATGGCGTTCCCGCTCGCGCGGTTGATGTTGTGGACCACACCCAGCACGGCCGGGCAGGCGGCGGCAAGCTCGCGCGCAAACGACTCCGCCTGGGGCCAGCCTTCTTGGCCGGTGACCAGGGTGACCAGCACCTTGCCCTCGGCATTGGCACGCAACCCCAAGTGGCGCAGAAGCCCGATGCGACGGATTTCATCGAAAGGCGCGACTGCGTGTTGGGTGAGAAGGGTCAGCAGCGCGGCCGCGACCTCGGCCAGCGCCGGCTCGCCGATAGGGCAACCGGCCATGTCCACGATCTCATGCGATCGCGGGGCATAGGCCCCCAGCACCAACCTACCGTCGCGGTCGTGTCCAAAGACATACTTGGCGTTGGCGCGATAGCCGAACGGCCGTGGCGAGGGCACGCACGCTGCCACCGGCACACGGGCCAACTCTTGCTGCGCTGCCATCGCCTCGACCACCAGTTCGCGTTTCCATTCCACCTGCGCGGCATAGGCCCAGTTTGCCAGCGGGCAGCCGCTGCAGGCAGGGTGGGTCGGGCAGGGCGGCGTCACTCGCGCGGGCGAGGCGTTCACGATTTCCTGAAGATCGGCCCACGCATCTCGGCCCCGTGCCAACGCGTGGGGCGACACATGCATCACCGTGGCGCGCACGCGCTCACCTGGCAGAGCGCCGGCTACATGCAAGTGGAGGAGGCCCGTGCCGGTTTGTACCTCGGCCACGCCGACCCCGTCGTGGTCCAGCCGCTCGACCATCACGGCAAGGCTGGCGCCTGGCTGAAGGGACGACTCCATGAGCTGCCGGTTGAAAGCTGTGGCTCTCTACGCGCCGGTGCCATTGCCCGAACTGGGCTTGGGCTCGGGCGGGTGATCGGGCAAGGCGACGTCCAACGCTGCCACCGGCCGCTCCAGGGTTGACACCGCCTTGGCGCAGGCCAGGGTGCGCATCCCGCTGGGAAAATGCACCTCGACCTTGCCCGGGCCTGGCGCACCGCTAACCACGCCGATGCCAAAGGTCGAGTGGGTCACGCGCTCGCCAGGCAGGTAACCTTCCTTGGGCGAATAGGCGCGCGGTGGCTTCCTGGGGTCGAAAACTACTGCTGACGGGGGCGTGATTGGGTTCGACCGGGTGATACGCCGTTTTCGAGGTCGCCCCCATGCGCTACCCGAGCCACCGCTGGCGGCTGCGGCCGGCTGCTGGTCGCCGCGGTAGTTGTGCTGGCCGCCGCATAGTTTGCACACCACCTTGGCCACATGGTCGCCCACCTTGGCCATCACCACATGCCGGGTGTCGCCACAGCGGGTACAGATGTCCTCGATATCCTCTCCTACCCCAGGGGTCGACATGGTTGCTTCGACGCAGCCTCCTAATGATATGAGTCTACAGGGATTGAGGCGACTTGTGGGCTACTTCTTGAAGAACGACACCGCGTAGAGGTTGAGGGCATCAACCTGCTGCGGCGTCAGCCGATCGCCAAACGGCTTCATTTCCTGTTCTTTTCCCTTGACTGTCCGCTTGAGGCCTTCAAGAACGGACTTGCGGGCTCGCTCCACGGTCACGTCTTTCCAGTAGGCGGCCTTGGTCATGTCGTCGATCCCCATTGCTTCGCCCTGCTCGGTGTGGGCGCGGCCGTCCTCGCCGTGGCAGGTCGCGCACTTGGAATCCCACAGGCGCACAAGCTTCTTTTCCGGCTTGTAGCCCGCAGGCCGAGAAAGGATCGTCCCTGCGGTTTCTGCCCGCACTTGCTGGCGGGGAAGTGGGCTGGCGAGGAGCGCTACCAGAGACGTGAAGAGAAGAAGTGGAAAGGGCGAGATGCGGCGAAACATCGGGAAGCCTTTTCTAGGTTGCTTGGGGCTTGTTCTTATCATTTGCCGTGGCGAGCGCCAGAATCGTCTTGCAGGTAGATTGTGGTTTTCGGCCTGCCATGCCTTCCCGGGTTTCGCCCCTTGCCAGCGTCGTTCTGCTTGGCTGGGTCATCGCGACCAGCCAGACGATATTGCTGCGTGAGACACTTGCGGCCGCGCAGGGCAATGAGATGGCCATCGCTCTAGCTCTGGGCCAATGGCTGCTTCTGACTGCGGCCGGCAGCGCGGCGGCCGGAATGCTTCCGAGCCGGCTCTCCCGTCAATTTTTTGCTGTCGGCGCACTCCTGCTCGGCCCGGCCCTATTCGCTGCGCTGCTGACCGCACGCGGGCTGCCGCGCATCTTCTCGCTGGCGCCGGGCGCTTTGCTCAGTCTGGATGAGCAGGGGCTGGGGCTGCTCCTCTCTCTGGCGCCGGTCTGCTTGGTGGGAGGAGCCAGTTTCACCCTGGCCTGTCGACTGCCGGGCGTGGCCCCGGAGCGCGCCTACTTGGCAGAGGCAGCAGGGTGGCTGCTGGGCGGCGTGACCGCGACCTGGCTGGTGGAGACCTGGCAGCCGTTTGCCGTGGCCGCAGGGTTGAGCGTGGGTGCGGTGCTCGCTGCGGCCCTTCTCGCCGGCCGCGCGTGGATCTTGGCGGCGGTCGGGCTCGCCACGGTTGCCATCTTGGGCCAGCGTGGGTTGGGCGCCATCGAGGCGCGTAGCCTGGCCTGGCGCTGGCCCGGGGAGACCATCGAGGCGAGTGCATACACCCACCACGGCCATGTGGCCGTGCTTCTCCGCGCCGAGCAGCGCGCCCTGTACGAGGACGGCCATTTGGCCCTGGTGCTGCCCGAGCGCCAGTCGTCCGAAGAACTGACGCATCTGGCCTTGCTGCAGGTGCGCGAGCCGCGGCGGATCTTTGTGGCACGCGGAATGGGTGGCCTTCTGCCCGAAATTCTTAAGCATCCAGTCGTCGAGGTGGCGGTGGCAGAACCTGAGGCGAGCTTGGCAGAGATGGAGCTCAAGGCCGCCGACCGCGCCACCCGCGAGGCGCTGCGCGATCCCAGGGTCCACATTCTGACCGGCGATGTGCGCAATCTTCTGCGTGGGAACGAAGGTTCTGCCTGGGACGTTGTCCTGCTGAGCACGGCCGAGCCGTCGACCCTGCTTGCGAGTCGGCTGCTCACCCAGGAGAGTTTCGCCGAGGCCCGGCGTGCGCTGCGGCCCGGTGGCGTGTTGGCCTTTGCCCTGCCTGGTGCCGAGAACTACTACCGCCCGGAATTGGTGGCGCGCAACGGCGCGGTGTACAAGGCACTGGCGTCGGTATTCGCGCATGTGGTGGTGACGCCGCTCTCGACCAACTACTTTCTGGCCAGCGATGCGCCCTTGAGCCGCGATCCCGCAGAGCTGGCGTGGCGCCTTCGGGAACGGAAGGTGACGGCCAACTTCGTGGACGAGTATTCCCTGGCGGTGCTCATGCCCGAGGAGCGCATGCAGTCTTTGGCCGAGCGGTACAGCAATGCGGCGGTTGCGGCAAGCGGCGATCGTGTTCCCACCGCGTATCTGCACAACCTGCTGGTTTCCGGGCGGGCTGACTCCGGGCGCATCGCCGATCTGTTGCGACGGGTCCTCGGCCTCGGGTTCTGGATGCTGGCGTTGGGACTCGCCGTCTTGCTGGTGGTGCCGGCCTTGCTGGCCGCGCGGGGCCGCAAGACGCAGGCGCCAGCCCTGCTGGTCGTGTCCGTGGTTGGCTTTTCCGGCATGGCCTCGGCGGTACTGATTCTCGCCGTCACGCAGTCGGCCATCGGAGTTTTGCACCAGCTCTTGGGCGCGCTCCTGGCCGCCAACATGGCTGGCCTGGCGTTTGCCGCGTGGGGAGCCGGCGAGCTTCGCTCGCCGCGAACCATCGCGGGAGGGTTTGGCGAGGCCGAGCGAAGCGAGCGTGGGGTCGTGGCGAGTGGGGAGCCGAAGGGCGGAGCGAACCCTCCCAGGGTTCCCATGACGATGTCCGCGCTGGGCGTTGGCTTGGTGGTTCCAGCGCTTCTGCCGCTGCTTTCCCGCGTATCTACGCAGATACCGGCACTACTCATGATTGGCGCCCTGCTGGTCGCTTCGCTTGCCGCCGGTGCAGCGGTCGGGATCGCATTTCGCGCGGCCTTGGCTTCGGGCGCGACGCCGGCGGCAACCTACGTCGTGGACCTGGTGGGTGCGGCCCTGGGCGCAGCAGTCATTGCAGCGGTTGCGCTCCCCAGCTTCGGCCTCGACGCGGCCTGCGCGCTGGTCGCGCTGCTAGCTGTTCCACCTGCGCTTGCCCTGGCAATCACCCGGCGGCGGTGAACCCGAACTTCGCCATAGTCCGCGGAGTAGCTTGACCCGGGGATGGCTTTCGCATTGGATAGGTCCCCCCATGACGTCTACATGCACCCGATCTGTTCTGTTGTCAGTCGTCCTGTGCTTGGCGCCGGCGACAACCATGATCTCCAGCTCCGCAGCAGAAGCTGCCAAGAATGAGAAGGCCAAGCCGGCCGCAGCCAAGAAGAAGGCAGCGCCCAGTCCCTCGGATAGCAAGAAGACCAAGAAGGGGGGCAGGGCGGCCGTCGCCTCCCCTCATTCCGCAGCAAATCAAGCTTGGGAGGCTCCCCCCCAGGGCGACCTGACCAAGACTCCGCTGCCACCGCCACCGCCACCACCACCGCCTGTAGAAACGAAACCCGCGCCTGAGCCTGCGCCCAGTGCCGCGCCCGTTGCAGCGCCACCTGCGGCGCCCGTTGCTGCGACACCTGCGGCGGAGCCACCGGCGGCGCCACCGGCGGAAAGTCCGGCGGCGCCGTCCCAGACCCAGCCTGCGCCCGCGCCGGAAGAAGAAACCATGCCCGTTCTGGTCCCGCCAGCGCCACCTCAGTACGTCGAGCATCTCGGGCCGAGCGCGTATCCAGGCAACCTACGCGGCCTGTACGGCGGATCGTTGTGGCTCGAACCGTCCTTTCACGGCCTGCAGTGGCCCTACATGACAAGAAGCGGGGTCGGTGTCTCCGGCTTGGTATGGGTTGACAGCGGCTACGAGCAAATCAAGAGCGAGAATTCAAACGTGCCGAACACCGCAAACCTGTTGCAGCACGGCCGCGCGGTTTTGCGCGCGACACCGATCTACGTCAGCGGCCGGTTCTTCATTCAGGGCCAGGTCGAGTTGGTCGCCAACGGGTGTCAGAGCGCGAACCGAAGCATGTGCGATGAATCCGAAAAAGGGACATTCGACGTCGATGACCTTTGGCTGCGCATAGGGCAGTGGAACTCCTGGGATCTCAAAGTCGGGCGTTTTGAAGGCTGGGAGATCTATCACACAGGTATGGGCCTCGACATCAATACCCTGGAGCGACGCGGAGCTTGGCAGACGGTGACGGGCACGGACTCGACGGGCACGGCCTTCCTCCCTGCCCCTACGTACTACGGCGTGAACTACCTGCATGACCGTCCGCGGGGCATGGGGTTGGGTTACCTCGCTTTCCATTTCTACCCTGTCAGCGTTCTGCGTTTCGAGTTACTGGGCGAGCTTGGAACCGACGACGCAGCCGACCCGAGTGCGGGAACCCCGGCCGCGGCGTCCAGAAGCACTGTCATTGCTGGCGGGAACAACGTCTGGGGCGGACGCCCCAGCGCTATCTATGACCTGGGGTGGCTGAAGATCAAGGCAGGGGCAGAGTACCAGAAGATCACGGCTTCGGTGCAGACGCGAAGTAGCGATAGCGATCCCTGGGTGGACGACAAGACCGAGACAACCCGGAAAGGCCTCGGGGCTGCGTTCCAGTTCGTTGTCGATCCGTGGGTTGAGTTTGGTGGAAATATCGCTTGGGGCGATGTGACGAAGCAAGACAAGGACGGGAATCAGGACCCCACGGGCACCTACACGACGACCAGTGCAGGCGGCTTTGCCAATGTCCGCCTAGGTCGCCGTGGCTCCGGTTTGGAAGATCTGCTGCTCGGCGGAGGCGCTAACTGGACGACGCAGTACTACAGCCACAAGGTGGCCAACTCAGATCCCGACTACACTGCACACCTGCAGGTTTTCGGGGCAGCCCAGTACCTCATCGCCAAGCAGCTCTTCGTCAAGGCGGTTGTGGCATACGCTCGCGCGGACATCTGGCCAAGCAGCCAGCCGGAGTCCCAGTCCAACACGATGTGGAGCTTTCGCCTTCGCCTGATGTATATGTACTAGGCGCTACGCTCGGGCCGCGGGGCCTTCGGGCGCGCCAGAGTCCGGTCCGGGCACCACAACCGGAACTGACTCCAGGGTCAGCTCCAGTGCCTCCTGGATGCGCTTCACGAAGACGAGTTCCAGGTCCTTGCGGATACTCTCGGGGATGTCGACCATGTCCTTGCGATTGCGGTCAGGAAGCAGCACACGTCTGATCCCGGCCCGGTGCGCGGCCAGGACCTTCTCTTTGATTCCGCCCACTGGCAGCACGCTGCCACGCAAGGTGATCTCGCCGGTCATGGCCACATCACCGCGCACGCGACGACCGGTGAACAGCGACGCCAGCGCCACGATCATGGCCACGCCCGCCGAAGGCCCGTCCTTTGATACCGCCCCGGCTGGCACGTGCAGGTGCACGTCCAACTTTTCGAAATCCGGGTTGAGGTTGAACTCCTCGACATGGGTGCGCACCCACGACAGGGCCGCGCGCGCCGATTCCTTCATCACGTCGCCCAGGTGGCCGGTGAGGATGAGATTGCCCTTGCCCGGCATCTGCGACGCCTCGATGAACAGGATGTCGCCGCCGGTGGGCATCCAGGCCAAGCCAGTGGCCACCCCGGGTACCTCGGTCCGCTCGGCAACCTCGGAGAAGAACTTCTGCGGCCCCAAGAAATCGGCGATCTGCGCCGGGTCGAGCTTGGGCTGATAGGGCAAGTTTTCGGCCACCTTGACCGCGACGGCGCGGATGACATTGGCCACCTCGCGTTCCAAGTTGCGCACCCCCGCCTCGCGCGTGTACTGCTCGATGATCGTGGTCAGGCTTTCTTCGTCGAAGCTGATTTGCCTCTCATCCAGTCCGTGCTCGGCGATCTGCTTGGGCACCAAGTGCCGTTTGGCGATCTCCAGCTTCTCATCGCGCGTGTAGCCCGGAATCTCCAGCACCTCCATGCGGTCGAGCAGCGCGGGCGGGATGGTTTCCAGGGTGTTGGCGGTGGCAATGAAGATGACGTGGGACAGGTCGAAATTGACCTCGAGATAGTGGTCGGAAAATGCGTTGTTCTGTTCGGGGTCGAGAACTTCCAGCAAGGCTGCCGCCGGATCGCCGCGGAAGTCAGCGCCCAACTTGTCGATCTCGTCGAGCATGANNGGCCTCGTCGCGCACGCCGCCCAATGAGGCGCGAATAAACTCGCGCGAGAGGGAGCGGGCCACTGACTTGCCGAGCGAGGTCTTGCCCACCCCGGGTGGTCCTACCAGGCAGAGGATGGGGCCCTTCTTGCTGGGGGCCAGCTTGCGCACGGCCAGGTATTCCAGCACCCGCTTCTTGACCTTCTGCAGGTCGTAGTGGTCGGCGTCCAGCACCTTGCGTGCTTGGTCCAGGTCCAGCGTGTCGGTGGTGGCCTTGGACCAGGGCAGCTCGACTAGCCATTCCAGGTAGGTGCGCTGCACGGTGTACTCGGCCGACGAGGGCGCCATCTGGCGCAGGCGCTC
>PMJO01000150.1 GCA_003158455.1 Myxococcales bacterium
CCGGGCATGCAGGAAATGCTGTACCCAACCTCGTTCCTCAAGGGCAAGGGTCTGGGCAAGGCCTGCGCCCTGCTGACCGACGGCCGCTTCTCAGGTGGAACCTCCGGCCTCAGCATCGGCCATGTCTCGCCCGAGGCGGCCGAGGGCGGCACCATCGGCTTGGTCGCGGAGGGCGACCGCATTCGCATCGACATCCCCAGCCGCCAGATAGATCTGGTGGTCGACGAAGCCACGTTGGCCAAGCGACGGCGGGACATGCAAGCCAAGGGCGACAAGGCGTTCCAGCCCGACCGCGATCGGACCGTCTCGCAGTCACTGCAAGCCTACGCCCTCATGACCACCAGTGCCGCCCGCGGTGCCGTGCGCGACATCTCGCAGCTAGTGCGCAAACGATGAAGAATGCTATTTCTCACAGAGAGCACAGAGGTCGGAAGGGAAGAAGGGGTTCGGACGGGACAGAAGCCAACCCTTTTCTCTCTCATCAATCTCAGTGGTCTCTGTGTCTCTGTGAGAAATAGCTAACTTCGATCCGCGGTCCGCGCGACGCTGGCTAACAACAACGGGTCGGGCCGTGGTGCCCGTCGAATCGATGGGCCAGCACCTCGGTCAGGGCCTCGTCCGCAGGCAGGTTGGTGCGGGCCGCTGCGGCTTCGCCTGACAGTTCCTTGGCCAGGGTGCCAAACACCACGACCGCGGTACCCAGCCGCCACCACGGCCGCGGCGCCGCGGCCGGCGCGACCGGCGGCGGCAGCCACACCGGTTCAGTCTCATGCAAGACCGCGGCTTTGCGGCCCGACAGAATCAGCGCCCACTCGCGGATCGAGACCACCAGGATGGCGATCACCAACCCCAGGAATGTCCCTGCTGCAACTGCGTCGAGGTAGTTGTTGAACACCAACGCCTCGGTAGCCACGCGTTTGGCGGCTGGCACCCTGCCCGCAGCGATGTCGGCCGAGAGCTTTTCCGCCATGGCCACAAAACCGACGCGCGGGCTGGGATGGAAGATCTTGTGCAAAGCGGCCGAGAACGTCACGCTGCCCAGCCAGGCCAGCGGCAGCAGTGTCACCCAGACATGCCGGGTCTTGCCCATTTTGATGACAATGGTCGTGGCCAGGCACAGCGCCACGCACGCGAGCAACTGGTTGGCGATGCCAAAGAGCGGCCACAGCGAATTCACACCGCCCAAGGGATCCTTCACACCGGCGTAGAGAAAATAGCCCCACGCCCCGGCAAAAAGCACACTAGCCGCGATATTGGCCGGGTATGATCTCGTGTCGCCCAACGGCCTCCAGAAGCGGCCGCCCAACTCCTGCAGCAAGAAGCGGCCAATGCGCGTGGCCACATCCAGCGTGGTCAGAATGAACAGAGCCTCGAACATGATGGCGAAGTGGTACCAAAGCTTCATTGCGGTGGCGCCGCCGATGAGCTTGCCGAAAATATGTGCCATGCCGATGGCCAGGGTGGGCGCGCCGCCGGTGCGCGCCAGCACGGATCTTTCACCGATAGCGCTGGCCAACTCCGTAATGTCATGCGCGGACACTGGAAAATTCCACGCCGATACCGCCGCCGCGACCGCGTCAGGCGTGCTGCCCACCAGGCCCGCGGGCGCGTTTACCGCGAAGTACAACCCGGGGTCGAGTACGCAAGCCGCGATCATGGCCATGATGCCCACGAAGCTCTCCAGACACATGGCGCCGTACCCGATGCTGCGCACGTAGCGTTCGCGCGTGATCATCTTCGGCGTGGTGCCGCTCGCGACCAAGGCGTGAAAGCCGCTCACCGAACCGCAAGCGATGGTGATGAAACAGAAGGGAAACAGGCCGCCCGCTACCACCGGCCGCATGCCGCCGGCAAAGCGCGCCGGATCGGTCAGCCAGGGCATCTGGATGGGTGGCAGCACCAGCAGGATGCCCAAGGCCAAAAGCAGCACCACGCCGATCTTGAGGAAGGTCACCAGGTAGTCGCGCGGCGCCAGCAACAGCCACACCGGCAGCACGCTGGCAGAAAGGCCATATCCGATCAGACACAGTGCCAGGGTGGTCTTGCTCCAGGTAAAGGTCAGCGCGAAGGTCGCATGCTGGTTCACCCAGAATCCGCCCAGCAGCGATGCCAACAAGAACAGCGCCCCGATGACCGTCATCTCCAGCACCTTACCCACGCGCAAAAAGCGCACGTACACGCCCATGATCATGGCAAAGGGAATGGTCATAGCCGTGGTCACCACGCCCCAGGGGCTCTCGGCCAGCGCGTTGGTCACTACCAATCCCAGGCTGGCCACAATAATGACGAGAATTCCCAGCACGGCCAGCATGGCGATGGTTCCGGCAAAGCCATTGACCTCATCGCGCACCATTTCGACCAATGAGCGGCCGTTGCGCCGGACCGAGCCGAACAGGATGACGAAGTCCTGCACCGCTCCGCCCAGGAGAACGCCGATGAGAATCCACAAGGTGNNAACTGCGCCGCCAGCACCGGCCCGACCAGCGGCCCGGGCCCACTTATGGACGCGAAGTGGTGCCCGAAGAGTACGTACTTGTTGGTGCGGACGAAGTCCCGCCCGTCGTCGTGAACCTCGGCCGGCGTGGCACGCCGATCATCTAGCATCAGCACCTTGGCCGCGATCCACTTGGAATAGAAACGCACCCCGATGGCGTAGGTACACACCGCCGCCACCACCATCCACGCCGCGTTCAGGGGCTCGCCCCGCCTGCTGGCCACGACGGCGTAGGCCACTGCCCCCAGCAGGGACACCAGCGTCCAGACGACGATTCTCAGAATTCGCTTCATGGCTTTCGGACGACGATAGACATGACGCTAGCACCGACGGGCCGAGCGTCACAAGTGCGCACGGTGTGGACAAGTCCACGGCGCAGGCCATAACCTGTGCACCGTGAGCGAAAATGTTGATGTCGTGGTTCTCGGGGCCGGCATCAGCGGGCTGTGCCTGGCCCATCGCCTGGCGCGGGCTGGGCGCGAAGTGCTGGTGCTCGAATCGACGGCCAAGCCAGGTGGATGCGTCCACTCCGAAGCAAAACCCGACGGGTTCTGGTTCGAGATGGGGGCGCACACCCTCTACAACTCATACGGCTCGCTGCTCTCGATCGTCGACGAGCTGGGCCTGCGTGACCGCATGCTCACGCGACGAAGGGCGCCCTTCCGCATGTTGGTCGAGGGCAAACTGCGCAGCATTCTTTCGCAACTGAGCCTGGCTGAGCTGTTCGTCTCGGCTTGGCACGCCTTGCGTGAACGCAAGCAAGGCCAGACCGTGGCCGAGTACTATGGCAAGCTGGTGGGCCGGCAAAACTGGAAGCGCGTCTTTGCGCCCCTATTCGCTACCGTGCTCTCGCAACCGGCCGAGAACTTTCCTGCCGAGATCCTGTTCAAGAAGCGCCCGCGCCGCAAGGACATCCCGCGCAGCTTCACCTTCGCCGGCGGCATCCAGACCCTGACCGACCGGATCGCGGCGGAGCCCGGAATAACCTTGCGAACCAATGCGGCGGCACGCGCCCTCGCCCGCAAGGACGGTGGATTCGTCGTCGAGATCGCCGGTGGCGATCGAGTCGTTGCCCGCCGCCTGGCCCTGGCCCTGCCCGCGCCCGAGGCCGCGGGTTTGCTCGCGCCTCTTGCACCAGAGATCGCAACCATTTTGGCCCGCATCCACGTCGCCAAGATCGAGTCCGTGGGTGTGGTGGCCGAGTCGCGCCACCTGCGCCTGCCGCGCCTGGCTGGCATCGTGCCGGTCAACGATAGCTTCTTCTCGGTGGTCACGCGCGACGTGGTTCCGGACCAGAGCCTGCGCGCCTTCACCTTCCACTTCCGCCCTGGCCTGCCCCTCGACCAACGCATCGACCGCATCTGCAACGTCACCGGTCTGAGCCGAGCCGAACTCGCCCACGTCGCCACCCACGTCTCGTGTTTGCCGGCGCTGTCGCTGGGACACGCGGGAATTGCGGAGGAGATCGACCGCTACCTGCCAGGAAGCGGCCTCTCCATCACAGGCAACTACTTCGGCGGTCTGGCCATCGAAGACTGCTCGCTACGTTCGGCCAAAGAGGCGAACCGCCTTCTCGCCGAACTGCAGTGAGAGTCTAGATTGCCTGGATGCGCGCGCGACGACCCAGGCGAAAGTGCGGCACAAGCTGTTTCACGCGCCGAGAGACAAGGGGCAGAGGCGTGTCGTTGGCTGCCGCCTTGTTCAATCGCAAGCCAGGCCCAGGACCGGACGCACGTAGGGACACGCCGACCAGAGGCAGGAAGTCAGGCACAATCAGCCAACGCGGATGAGGCACGTCCGTCATCCTGCTTCCGCAAAGTGTCGTTTCATGTCGAAGCACTACGTCTGCTCCTGTCTGTTGGTGGCGGCGACGGTCCAGAACCGCCAATCTGTATTCTGGCTTCTGACGGCGAGCCCTGAGTGGGCTCCTGACGAGTTGCCTCTTCTTAACGGGCGTGCGAAGAACTGCCTGTGACAGGGTTCGAGCCTGTCTCCAGTGCTCCATACAAGACTTCCAGGGAGGTCGGAAAGCACATGTTCCTTGAAAAGAGTGGGATGAGACTCGTTCTCGTCGTGACGGCAATGGCCTCGTGGAGCGCCGCATGCACAACCGTCATGTACAGCGGTCCAAGGCGAAGCGCCGACGAAGTGGCTGTGCTCGTCACCGCGGGTGATGAAACCATGATTGGCAACGGCGGCGAATCGAGTGTGTCCACATCAGTGGCGAAAATCGATGACAAGGAAGCAAAGGGCAGCAGTTTTGAGCTTCTTCCTGGTCGTCACAGCGTCGAAGTGACTGGCTGGAAGAGTGGCGACCTCAAAGCCGGGGCGGGCTCCTGGGCCTTGGCGGTTGCAAGTCCAGGTGCAGCTCTCATTCACAACCTCGCCGTAGGCGTGGCAAACTCAGAGCAGTCCAAGCCGAACGTGGCTTGCTTCGTCGCACACCCAAAGCACACCTATGCGGTTCGTACGTTTGGTCGAGATGGATTCTGGGTGATCGAGGTCTTTGACCAGAACACTACCGAAGTCGTGACCAGCGCGTGCCCGCGCTGAGCCCACCCGTGGGGAGACCTTCGGCGAAACCATCAACCGCAAGACCCTCTCCACCGGCGGAGCCACCTCCTTCCCGTAGGCTAGTGCGCGTAGATCACGATCTCCCGCGCGCCCTCGGCCGTCTTGCGCAGCACTGCGATCTTGTTTCCCCCGGCGGACCACGGGCAGGGATGCCTGTCGGGCAGTGGAACCTCGCCTAGCGCGATCACCTTGCCACTTCCCGGTTCAAGGCTGAAGAACGCCTGCGAGAACCGCCCCGCTTCTTCCATGTTGCCCTTCTCTGGGCGGTCCGCCACCAGCGAGAACACGACCCGGCTCCCTACCTGAACCTGGGCGAGCGACAGCACGTCGTATTCCCGATGAGCCAGTTGCAACGGCCGCACCTTCTCGCCCGGGCCCACCAGATCGAAGCCGGCCTGCCCCGCGGCCAGCACGATGACGGCATCAAGCTCGGGCTTCTCGGCCCGTTTGCGGATGTAGTCGAGAAAACTGTCCAGCTTGGGCGGCATCTTCCCCGGGCCGGTCTTGCCGGTCATGACGTCGTACAGGGCGAACTGCGGGGGTTCGCGCGCATCGCTGCGACGGTTGTAGGCACCCGGCTTCTGAACCATGGCCTGCAGGTGGCTCTTGGCGAATCCGAGGAAGGTCGCCGCAGCGTCGCCGTCGATGGTCCCGTTCGGGGTCACCACCAGTGACTTCGCCGCGATGGTGCTGCCGTCCGGCCGATAGGTTTGGATGGTGTAGCGCTCGCCGCCGTCTGGCTGCCGCTTCTGACTGTAGGTCACCAAAGCATTGGGCGAATGGGCCAGCTCACAGTCGTCGAATGCGCCGGTCTGGCGTCTGATTCGCCCCGCGGGGTCGATGATCGCGGCCCGCCGCGACCCTTCGTTGGCCACCACAAACCAGTATCCTGCCAAGCCAAGGATCTTCTCAGGAGCGCCCGAAAAGTTCACCAGATCCGTCACGTGGGTCTTGCCCCCAGGCGGCCCCACATGCAGTTGCACCGCTCCCTTCCCGGTGAAGGCGATGTACGCCAACTTGCTACCCCCCTCGTCCAGGGCGAAGGCGTCGTGCATGGCGCCCTCTCCGGCCGTGACCCGGCCCACCTCCTTGAGCAGCTTAGGCGCAGCCAGTGTGTGGCCGCTCACCGCCACAACGAGTACCAGTACCGCCGGTGCGGGCAAGACTGAAACTAGACGTGAACCCAGGCGCTTCATGATCGTACCTTCCACGTCCACATGATACCTCCACTCACATTGCAGGGGAACATCGCCTAGTGTCCGCATGCAATTTTCCTTGCACAAAAATTCGTGAACCGGCTTATAATCGCGGCGCGGTTAGTTCGAGCAAGGGGCAGCAGCGGCGTCGGTTCCGTGAGGCACCTCGGATAGTCGCACGAACGCATGACTCGGCTCGTTTCATCCAGGGCAAAGCGTGCACAAGCCCAGCAGGGCGTGGAAAGACACGCGACCCCCGTCCCGCATTCGGGGCGTGATTCGGAAAGACACGTGACCCCCGTCCCGCATTCGGGGCGTGATTCGGATACCCCCAAACCCGGGCGCGCACAACGCACACCTCCGCCCGTCACTGAAGCGCTCAGCCGGGCGCAGAAGCAAGAGCTTGACTGGCTCCGCGGCTCTCTCTTCCAGATCGAGACCGTGATGGACTCCATGGCGGAGGATATCTACTTCAAGGATCGCAGCGGCCGCTTCACCCGGGTCAACCGTGCGATGGCCACCCACCTCGGACTGATTGACCCGGCCCGGGCCATCGGCCACAACGAAATGGATTTCTTGTGCCGTGACGAGGCCGAGCGCCGCTGCCGAGACGACGAAGAGATCGTGCGTCGGGGCCGCACTCTCGTCGACATGGAGGAGAAGTGGCACATGCCCGGCCGCAGCGAGCGCTGGCTGTCCACCACCAAGATTCCCCTGCGCGACTCCTCCGGGGCAATCGTCGGCAGCTTCGGCATCTCACGCGACATCACCGAAAAGAAACGCTTTGAGGCCGAACTGGAACAGAAAGGCTTCTACGATCCTCTGACCCAACTTCCCAACCGCGCCATGTTCGACAAGCGGGTCGAGCGGTTGGTTACCCGCACCCGTCACTTGGGTGCGTCGAGTCCGCTGTTTGCCGTGGCTTGGCTGGATCTCGACCGCTTCAAGTGCATCAACGAGAGTCTCGGACACGGTGCCGGTGACGAGTTGTTGGTGCGAACCGCCCGACGCATCGAAGCCTGCCTGCGTCCGGGCGACGTGCTGGCGCGAGTGGTGGGCGATCAGTTCACCATTCTGCTCGACGATCTGCACAGCGAGAGCGACGCGGTTCGCGTGGCCGAGCGAGTCCAGAACGCCATGGCGGTGCCCCTGGCGGTGGGGGGTACCGAAGTCTTCACCTCGGTCAGCATCGGTATCGCGCTGTCCAGCTCGGGCTACGCGCGCCACGATGACATGCTTCGCGACGCCTACACCGCTCTCTACCGTGCCAAGGCCGCCGGGCGCGCCCGCCATGAAGTCTTCGACGCGGACATGCACCGGCGCGCAGTCGACCAACTGCAACTCGAGACCGACTTACGCCGTGCCATCGAACGACAGGAATGGGTTATCCACTATCAGCCCATCGTGGACTTACAGACGCGGTGCTTGGCCGGCTTCGAGGCGCTGGCGCGCTGGCGCCACCCGGGCCGTGGCTTGGTCATGCCCGATGCCTTCATCCCCACCGCCGAAGAGACCGGGCTCATCCGGCCGCTGGGCATGTGGGTACTGCACGAGGCCTGCCGTCAGATGCGCGCGTGGCATGACATGTGCCCCAACCAGCCCCCGCTCGGCATCGCGGTGAATCTATCCACCCGCCAGCTTGCCCATGCCGATTTGCCGGAACAGGTGCGCCGCGTGCTCGAAGAGACCGGTTTGCGCCCGAGCAGCTTGACCCTGGAGATCACTGAGAGCGCGCTCATGCAAAGCCTGCAAGCCGGCGCAGCCGTGCTGCAGGAACTGCACGAAATGCATGTGCACCTGGACGTGGACGACTTCGGCACCGGCTATTCTTCGCTGGCGTATCTGCAATCATTCCCGGTGCAGACCCTGAAGGTCGATCGGTCATTCGTTAGTTCCATGCACGGCGGCGCCCAGCAATCCGAGATCGTGCGCGCCATCATCGGGCTGGCCCACAACCTGGGCATGGACGTGATCGCCGAAGGGGTGGAGACCCCGCAGCAGCTCGAGGTGCTGGGGGCGCTTAATTGCCGACGCGCTCAGGGCTACTACTTCTCCCGCCCCGTGCCGGCAGCGGAAGCCGAACGCCTCATCATCGAAGGCCCTCCCGCATTCTGGAGTGAATCTGCGACCAGCGGAAGCGTGAGCACGGAGTAGGCGGGCCGCTCGCAGCTCTGCGCCCTCCCCTCTTCTCTCCGTGCCCTCGCCGGGACGCGGCTGTCTGGTTGAACGCGCGCGCTGAGTTGCAGCCGCAAAGCTGAACTATCCTACCAGCCCTCGATCACGCCCGCGTCTGGAATCGACGAGGTGAGCGGCACGGTGTCGATGCCACGTGCACCCAGTTCGGCCAGTTGGAAGCGCACCCGGGCCAGCGGAAGTTTGGCGCTCGAGGTGTCCACCTCAATGCTGTACTCGGTGTAGCCTTGGCCGCTGATGCGGCTCGGCTCGTCGGCATAGAGGTTGTTGTCCGCCAAGAACTTCTCCACCACAGCGGCGCGCGCCACCGGCACATTGAAGAGCAGCAGGACTTTGTTCTCGGCGTTGGTGGCGCCGTAGAGATTGAGCAGGAACATTCGCAGCAGATCGTACTTCTCCCGCTGCTCGCGGATGCGGGGATTGGCCCAGATCGAGGTCCCAGATTCCATCACCTCGTCGATGATGCGCAGGCCGTAGTTTCTGATGGCGCTTCCACTCTGGGTGATCTCCAGGCCCAGATCGGCGCCGCCGTTGCGCACCTTGGCCTCGGTCTTGCCCCAGGTTTCAAAGATGAGCACGCCGCTGTCAATCTTGGGCGGCGTGCTGTACTTCTGCACCGAAAAGCGCTGGAAGCGCGCAAGCAGCCCTACCTCTTTCAGCCGCCCCTGGATCCAGTCGAGGGCAAGATAGGGCATCTCTGCCACCGCGGTAATCAGGGACTTGCGTTGCGCCAGCTCCTTGAGAAATCCGCCCACGCCTTCGTACTCCTTGTCGGGCCGGACAATCCCCACCAGGCGCACACTGCCGCGCTTGAGCGACAAAACCCGACGGAGTTCCACGTCTTTGCCGTACTCGTAGCGCAGCTCGAGCACGCGCTCGCGAATCCAGTCGTCACCGGCAATGGCGACGTCCAACTCGCCGATGGCAAGCTGGGTGGCGAATTCCTGCGGCCGGCCGTCCCAACCGTATAGATAGCCGACCGAGGTGAACTGGCTGGGCCCACCCGTGTCGTAGCCGGCGATCTTGAAACCGGCTTGTTCGAGCAGCTTGCTGAGGTTGCCGCCCCGATTGGGATCCGCCAGCGAGCCCGCTGGCATGCCGATTTTCAGAACTGTGTCGCTCATTTTGGAAGGCCTCTATCCTGCCGGCAAACCCCGCCCGTGTCACGTTCGGCGACAAGTCTGCGTGCTAGGCTTTTCCTCATGGGCCGAACCGTTGCGCTTTCGCTGGTCTGCATCCTGGCACCGGCTTTGTTAACATGGGAACCCTGGGAGGGTTCCCATGCCCTCCCGCGATCGTGCGCCGCCGGCGAAGCCGGCGGGCTCCCCACGCGACCAGCCGGCGATGAGGGCGCGCGCGAAGCGCGCGGGGCGGGCGGGGTGGCGGGCCGTCCCGAAGCCCCCGCAGGGGGAGCCGGCGGGCTCCCCTCGCGAACGGCCGGCAACGACCCCTTGCTACGGTTCTTTCCCACCACCGCGGACGTGCCCGGGCTGCAGGCCATGGGTGATGCGCGCCACTGCGGCGGCGGCGAGGAGCTGACCGCAATCTACGACGGCGGCTACCAGCGCTACGTGCAGGCCGGAGTCACCAGCGCCAGCCAGGGCTTCTTCCGCATCCCGGGCGGGACAGTGGAAGTAACCCTGCACGGAATGAAAAATCCGGAGACCGCAAACACGTTCCTGGCTTCGCTGTGCAAGGACATCAAGGCGCCGGTGGAGAGCCGGGGGTTCAAGCAAGCCAAAGGCGGTCTGTGCGTCGGTGCGGGCCAGGAAAGCGCGTATGGCTATCTGGCGCTCGGCAAGCTGGTGGCCATGGCCTCGCTTGACCGGGGCGACGTCAAGGCAGCCCGAGCAATCTTGGGCGCCGTGGCTGAGCGAGCCGCCGGCGCTGGCTCTTCCATGCTCAAGGGCGAAAGACGACCAGTTCCAGTTCGTTGATGGGGAGAAAGTGCTCCCTCCGCCCCCCTCACTGCCCCTTCTCTATATCCACGCGCGGCGCGGGCGCCATTCCCGCCTCGTCCAGTGACAGCCGCTCCTCGCGTCTCGGCTTGACCAACGGTTCCAGCAGGGCGAGGTTGTGGCGCGCGTCTTCGTTTTGCGGATCCAGGCGCAGAGCCTCGCGGAAACAGCGCTCGGCCTCGGACAGCAGGCCAACCCGCAACGCCACCACGCCGGTGAAGAATTGCGTGACGGAATCGTTCGGCTCCAAACCCTGGGCCGCGTGTAGCTGGTTGAGCGCGTCCTCGGGCCGGTTGTTGGAATAGAGTGCCAGCGCGTAGTTGTATCGCAGCAAAGCCCGCTGCGGCCGTCGCTTGGCCGCGCGACTCAAGAACCACTGCGCCTCCTTGGGTTGGCCCCGGCGCAGGGCGATCACGCCCAGGTTGCCGTAGGCCTCGCCCAGCATGCCGGGATACTTCGAGGCCTCGGTGAACCATCGCTCGGCCGCATTCAGGTTGCCAGCCTCGTAGAAGGTGGTTCCCAACAGGAACGCCGGTCTGGGGTCGTTGGGCGCAATCCAGCGCAGCTTGCCGTAGAGCGAAGATGCCTTGCGCAAGTCGCCGCGCGCGCGCGCCAGATCGCCGCACAACTTCAAGGCAGCCGCGGCGCGCGGACGGCGGCGCAGAACCTCGTCGTAGACCGCCTCGGCCTGGCTGTGCCTGCCCACGCCCAAATAGGCCGCGCCCAGGTCCATGCGCGCATCCACGCTGTCGGGCTGCAAGCGCACGACCTCCTCCAGATCTGCCACCAGTTCCGGACCAGCCCGCCGCGAGGCTAGCACCAGGGCCAAGGCCCGGCGCGCCCGCAGATCGTCGGGCGACGCCTCCAGAACTTTGTTCAACTCGGCCTGGGCTTGCGCAAGTTGCCCAGCCTCGGCCAACACCTCGCCATAGGCCCGGCGCATGTCCAAGTCCGCGGGATCCAGTTCAACCAGGCGCGCATAGCGATCGCGCGCGCCTGCCGAGCCCTCGCTGCGGTCCAGCGCGGCCAATCCCGCCAGGGCGGCCAGGTAATCTGGCCGCGCCTCGACGGCCACTGACCACATGGCGCGCGCATGGCCGGGCCGCCCGTTCTCCAGATGAATGGCGCCGAGAAAGCGACGGGTCTCGGGAACCTTGGGATCGATGACCAGCGAGCGGCCGAGGATCTTGATGGCCTCTTCCTGGCTGCGGTGCCGGCCAGCCAGGCCCAGGTAGGTGGCCACTCCCCGGCCATAGAGCACGAAGGCGTAGGGATCGCGACCGAAGCGCTGGGTGACTGCGGGCTTGGCATAGGGTGCCCGATCGGCAAGCGCCTTGCGAAACGCCGCCAACGCCGCCTCGACCGCGACTGCGGCCGCGCCGTCTTTGGCGCCGGTGCGGGTCGCTTCCACTGCTTCAGAGTCACCGCCCGATCCCTTGATCCGGACCGTGACCGCGATCTTCCAATCTGGTCGCCGCGCGAATTCGCCGCTCACCGTCCAGCGCGGGGCTACCGCCGGCGCGTGGCCGAACAGGGTCTCGGCGCCCACGAACTTGAGCGGCGCGAGGTGGCCAAGCCGCTCGGCCACCAGCGCCGGCAATCCGGTCTCCAGGTAGTCGAGCGCGCGAAAACCGTTGGAGTTCGTGAACAAATCAACCACGAAAGTATCGCGCGCAGCGCTCGCCTCTTCTTGCGTGGCCTTCGCCACGCCTGGCGCGCAGACGAAAAAAGCGACAGTCGCCGCGCACCACGTGGGTGTGCGGCCGGAGAACCAGCCCATTAGCCAATACTCGGACCTTCCCGTCGGAGCGCAAGTTTTCGCGCGTATTTGCGGAAATGTTGACTGCCTCCACCCACCGCCTCATATGAACCAAAGGAGAAGCAACGCATGTCCCGCCCTCGTGCGATCCTACGTTCCGGTTTGCGCATCGTCGGCGGCCTGCTTCTGGGCTCGCTGTGCCTGGGCGCTGGCCTCGGTTTCTGGGTGTATCGCCAGTTTGCATCCGACCTGCCTGCCAACCTGAGCGCGGTTACCGACTACCAGCCCATCCGCGCCAGCCAGATCTGGAGCGCCGACGGCGAACTCATCGGCGAGTTCTTCGTGGAAAAGCGCGTGCTTCTGCCCATCGAGCAGGTCCCTGACCTGGTTCGCAAGGCATTTGTCGCCGCCGAAGATGCGCGCTTCTACAAACATGGCGGCGTCGACTACCTGGGCGTCCTGCGCGCGGCCTGGGCCAATCTGAGGGCGCGGCAGGTGGTGCAAGGCGGCTCCAGCATCACACAACAGGTGGCGAAGATCCTCATTGTCGGCCAGGAACGCTCGCTGGCGCGCAAGGTGCGCGAGGCCCTGCTCGCCTTTCGCATCGAGAAGCGTCTCCGCAAGGACCAGATTCTCGGCATCTACCTCAACCACGTGTACCTCGGGCATGGTGCCTATGGTCTGGCGTCAGCCGCCACGGCCTACTTCGGCAAGAGCGTTGCCGAACTGACCGTGGCCGAGGCAGCCATGCTGGCCGCTCTCCCCAAAGCGCCGGGCAACATCACTCCCTTGCTCGATTTTGACCGCGCCCGCAGCCGCCAGCACTACGTCATCGACCAGATGCGGGAGTTGGGTTTCATCACCGCAGCGCAGGCCGAGGCCGCTGCCAGCGAGCCGCTGATGCTGGTCGCCCACACCCGCGCCATGACCAATGTGGCCGCCCCCTACTTCGTCGAAACCGTGCGCAAGCATGTGGCCGAACGCTACGGCGACGAGGAGCTTCTGCGCCGAGGCTTCCGCATCTACACCACCCTGGACATGCGCCGGCAGCGGGCCGCCGAGTCCGCCTTGCGTCGAGGTCTGGAAGACCTGCAACGGCGCCTGCTATTCGACGGGCCGATTGGTCACCTCGACGTGGAACAGCGGCGCCAACTTGCCGCGGGCCAGCCGCGCCCGGTTGGACCCGGGGGCTTCGCTCTCGACGAGGAGCAGTCCCCCTTTCTCATGGCCCTGCCCGACCCACCCGCCGCGACCGTGGACGCGACCAAGCCCGGGGCACGCCTGCCCGACTCCGCGGCCAAGCACGCCGCGGGCGAGGCCTGGGCGCAACGCCGGCGCGCCGCGCGCGATGCGCCTGTCTTCGACACGGATCCAGATACTATCTATGCAGCCGTGGTGACCAGTTTGGGCAAGAAGGTGGTGGTCGCCTCGGGTGGCCTGGTGGTGCCACTCGACCCGGCCAGCGAAGCGCAAGCCCTAGCCTGGACAGGTCCACGCGGCGAACGCCTGGGGACCGGGGATGTCCTGCCCGTGTACCTTCGCACCCAGAGTGGCAGCGGGCACGGCCACCGAGAGGAGTTTCTCGCCCACCTGGCCAGTGCGCCCGCTGTGCAGGGCGCGCTCATCGCCCTCGATCCGTCCAACGGCCACCTGGTTTCCATGGTGGGCGGCTACGACTACAAAAAGAGCCAATTCAACCGCGCCACCCAGGCTCACCGTCAGATCGGTTCGGCCATCAAGCCCTTCGTCTACGCGGCCGCCATCGACCACGGCTTGACCTCGCTGAGCATCAAGTGGGATGCGCCAGTCAAGTTCAAGACTGCCTCCGGGATGTGGGCGCCTCACAACTACAAACCTGACTACCTGGGCCCTGTGACCCTGCGTACCGCCCTGGCCAAGAGCATCAACACCGTGTCCGCCCAGATCGTCGCCCAGATTGGGGTCGATGCGGTCGTCGACGTCATGCGCCGTCTGGGCATTACCTCCAAGCTGCCCCATTCGCTTTCGCTCGCGCTCGGCACCCCGGATCTGACTCTGCAGGAAGTGGCGTACGGCCTCGCCGCTTTCCCGGCGGGCGGCAAATTGGTCACGCCCTTGTTCATCGTCAAGATCGTGGACGCCGACGGCCACGTTCTGGAAGACCACACCGCCCCCCCACCGCGTGAAGACCGCCTTTCCCCCGAAACCGCCTACGTGGTGACTGACTTGATGAAGGGTGTGGTCGAAATCGGCACGGGAAAAAGGGCACGCGAGCTGGGCCGGCCAGCCGCCGGCAAGACCGGGACTTCTACCAACTATCGGGACGCCTGGTTCTTCGGTTTCGTACCCGAATTGCTGTGCGGCGTCTGGGTGGGCCGCGATGACTTCAAGCCCATCGGCCACGACGCAACCGGTGGTCAGGTGGCCCTGCCGATCTGGCTTTCGTACATGCAAGAAGCTCTGCGCTCGGTCCCGGTGCACGACTTCGAGCCGCCGCCCGGGGTGATTTTCGTGCGGGCTGACCCCGAGAAGGGCGTGCCCGCTACGCCGGACAAGCCCGGCAGCCGCCTCATGCCTCTCCGAAGGGGCACACTGCCGTCCGTCTTCCGCACGGGCAGCTCGGGGCGTTTCTCCGATGAACGATTTTAGAAGGGAACCCTTAGCAAAGAAGAATCTTTGGCTGGCGCCTCGCGTCTCTTGACACTGGGGGCCTGCCCGATAATATAGCGACCGCCGTATAGTAGGTTCTCAGAAAAGAAAACGTTGGCTGCGAGCCCGCCCGCGCGGACTCGCGCATGCGGGTCGATGGGCTCGCGGAGGATGAGATGCAAGGACTAGCGCAATTCCTAGAACAGGGCGGAACGCTCATGTACGTCAACCTGGGGGTTTCGGTGATCGTGCTCGCCATGATCATCGACCGCCTGATCTTCTTCTTGCTGAAGAGCAGTGTGAACGCGCGCGCCTTCCTCGAGCAGATACGCAAGCTCGTGCTGGCCAACAACGTAGACCGGGCGGTCAAGCTGTGCTCGGCCACGTCCGCACCAGTTGCGCAAGTTGCTAAGGCGGGACTGCAACGGGTGCATCGGGGCGAGATCGCGGTGGCGCAGGCCATCGAGGAGTCGCTGGTAGATGTGACGCCTATGCTCAAGAAGCGCGTCCAGGTGCTCTGGTCGTTGGCGAATATCGCCACCCTGGTCGGTCTGCTCGGCACGGTCGTCGGCCTCATCCGCGCGTTCGGTGCGGTTTCCGCCGCCAAGCCCGAAGAGCGCAGCAGCCTCCTCGCCAAGGGCATTTCCGAGGCGCTCAACAACACCGCCATGGGCCTCGGCATCGCCGTGACCTGCATCATCGCGCACGCGATCCTGGGCTCCATGTCCAAGCGCCAAGCGGCTGACCTTGAGGCCTTCTCGCTCAAGCTGGAAAACCTCTTGGCCGAATCAGCCCACAGCGCCGGCGGGGCAGCCGCGGCGAAGTAGAACCCGCATTTCAGCGAACGGACACATCAACCAGGCGAACATGCGATGACCAGGCGTCAAGTTCGGGCCCGCATGCGGCGGATGAAGGAGAAGTACGAGGAAGCCGAGGAGGAGACTGGCGAGATCAACCTAGTCCCCTACATGGACATCGTCACCAACATCATCATCTTCCTGCTCGCATCGGTGGTGAATCAGGTGCCTCTCGGAACCGTGAACGCGTCTTCGCCGACCTTCGGCGGCGGCGGTGGCGGCGGCGAGGAGGAGAAACCGTCCCTCAACCTGACCGTGACCGTGGGCAACTCGGGCTTCACCCTGGCCGGCTCGGGCGGCGTCATGCCACCCATCCCCAAGCTGCCCACCGGCGACTATGACTACGTCGCCCTGACGACCAAGCTGACCGAGGTCAAGAATCAGTTCAAAGATGAGACCAAGGCCACCTTCAATGCGGACGCCGGCACGGCCTATGAGATTGTCATCAAAACCCTCGACGCCATGCGCGAGGACAAGGACGGCCATATGCTCTTCCCTGACATCGTGTTCGCCGCGGGGATTTTGTGATGAGCGCTGAGGCTACGTCTGCTTCGTCCGAGGTGACGGATCGTCTGAAGGGCAAGAGGGCAGTCCGCGCCTTCGCGCGCAAGCTGGCCGAGCCCGAGGAGATCACCAGCCTGAACATCACCCCGATGATGGACATGATGACCATCATCCTGGTGTTCTTGCTCAAAACCTTCACCTCGTCCGCCCTGCTGGTCAACCAAGACCAAAACATGATGCTGCCGTCGTCCATCAGCCGGCTCAACGCCAAGCAGGCAATCGCGGTCACCGTCACCAAGCGCGTGGTGTTGGTCGATGGCGAGCCCGTGGCTCCCATCAATAGCGGGAAGATCGATCCGGCCCTCAAGCGCGATGGTGACAACGGCTACTACATCACGCCCTTGGTCGAGATACTGAACCGGGTCGCGCGCAAGGAAAAGAAGGTGGCGGAGATGACCGGGCAGAAATTCGACGGCGAGTTGACCATCGTCGCGGACCGGTTCACGCCCTACCGACTATTGACCGAGATCCTCTACTCCTGCGGCCAGGCCGAGTACGCGAACTACCGCCTACTCATTCTGAAGAGCCGCGAGTAGCTACGGCTTGGCTGGTAGTTCGGGGCCGCCACCAACTGCCCTGCGAGCGCAGTCGCCAGGAATGCCTGGCGGCTCATTGGCAGCCTGATGTGGCCGCTTCGATCGACCAGCAGGGTGTCGTCGTACAGAGGATAGCTCGGGTCAGCTAGCTTCTCGGGGTAGGGCCGCAGCGATAGCGTGTACAGCCTTGGCGGGGGCGTTGCCGTCGAGCGCCTCATGCGGCCACTCGTTGTTGTACTCCTCGCGAAAAGCGTCGAAGCGTTCCTGCTGCTCCAGCGAATGCTGTCCTGCCGGTCGCGTGGTTTCAGCCTTCACCGTGCGATGCATCCGTTCGTGTTGCCCGTTCTGCTCCGGGTGTCCAGGCTCGATGCGTTCGTGCACGATCCCCAGTGAGCCCGTGTAACCCTTGCGACGCAAACGGTGGCCCGTTGTCCGACCGAATCACCAGCGGCAACCCATACTGCCGAAACGTGTCCTCGAAAACTGGGCAGGCTTCTCCCTCGTCCGTTCCGTCCAGTGATTCCAGCGTCAGCAGAAAGAGGCTCAGCAGATCGCTCGTCGTCAGCGGATAGCAGGCCCGCGCAGGCCGCCCTACCGCGACCGCTCCGACCTGCGCCGGGCTGGAAAGCCGGTTGCCAGGCGCAGGCGTGTGAACGGGCGGTCGAGTCGAGGAGGAACTACTGCGCCACTACGATTTCCACGCGGCGGTTCTTCACCTTGCCAGCCTTGCCCAGGTTGGGCGCGCGCGGCTTGGTCGATCCCATTCCTTCGACCGTCACTTGGTCCTTGGGCACGCCCTGCTTGCTAAGGTAGTCGGCAATCGTCTGGGCCTGCTGGTTGGTGAGTTCCTGCGCCTTGGCCGGTGGCAGGCTGTTGTCCGTATGCGTCTCAATGCGAATCTGCCGAATTTCGGGGTGGTTGATCAGAAGGTCAACCAGCTCGTCGAGAACGCGGGTTGCACCAGACGCGAACTCAGCCGTGAGCTTGTTGCCCTTCGCCTTGAAGGAGATGGGCTGGCGCAACGTGATCTTTCCGTCCTTGAAGGCCACCCCGGGAACCGCAGGCCGGGAGTGCATGGTGACGTTGAGAGGGGTGTCCACCCCTCCCGTCACTTCGACCGACATCTCTCGGCTCAGATACTGGTCTGCCTCCACGCGGAGTGCGTACTGACCCGGCTGGACCGCGAGCGACAGGTTGCCCGCATCATCCGTCTTGGCCTCGGCGATTTGCGGGCCGGCCAGCCTGACGACAGCGACCACGGGCTTGCCCGAATCCTCAGTCACGCGGCCAGCGATCTTGGCTGCCGGAGCGCGAGGCGTCATAGTGATCGCCACGTTGGCCGTCTGGCCTGCCATCACCTCGATCCGCGCGGTCACATTCTCGAAGTTGGGGGCCGTCACGAGCAACTCCACCAGGCCGGCTTCAAGCGGCACGCTCCGGAAGGTCCCATCAGACTCAGCCAGGACACGTGAGTGCGCGCGCCCGGTCACACCGACCACCGCGCCTTCCACCGGCGTGCCGACGGTGCTGACCAACCTGCCCGCCACGATGCCTTCCTTGGTCGGCGCTGCGACCACCTTCTCGACGGGAATCTTGCGCGTGACAACTCGCGGAACGGAGTCCAGCGGATAGCTGGCGCCAAACAGGAAATTCCATGGCGCCAGCGGCGGGCCGTAGGGGTATCCAACCGCTTCTAGCTCCACGTCGAGGCCCAGCATGAGGGTCAAGCTGTGCGCTACCTGAGCCTGCAGGCCCATGGTCATCCACATCTGAGTCCTGTTATTGCGACAAGTCACCGTCGGCGACGCCGTGCACTTGGGACCGTAAGAGTCAAAATTGGTGTCGCCGTCACCCGTGATGTACTCGAAGTGATACTCGACCATGGGACGCACCGAGAACCAATCGCCCAAGTCAGCCACCGGGGCATCAAGACCAAGGGCAAGCCGGAAGCGATCCTTGCCCAGGCCATATGCGAAGGCAGAAACATAGCGCGAATAGAGCGAGGTTCCCGCAGGGTACTCGGGAGCGCTGTAGGAGTTGTCGAAGTACATGCCCAGGCTCAGGTGGGCACGCAAAGGCAGCTTGGGTTCGAGAGCTTGGAAGTTCCAGCTCGCCAGGGCGTCAATCCACACCGAAGTCGAATCGCCACTGAAAGTCAGCCCACCCACCGATGACATGAAGCGTAGGCCTAGCTGGCCGCCGATGCTGAGGCCACCTGGCAATGCATAGGCTAGCTTGGTTCCTATGATGAAATCGCCGAATGCCTTGATGATATCGGGGTCGGTTCGATTAGCTTCGCTGACGCATGGGCTCTGCTGGTTCTGTGCGACAAGACAGCGCGTGTTCTTGTTGCCCGATGCCAACACCGCCCCGAAGATCTCCATGAATTTGAGCGGCGTAAGCCCGAAGGTGAGCGCGCCCTGGAAACGGGTGTTCGTGTCCCCGCCATTCGTGTAGTCGCTGCTTTCAATCAGCATCTTGTTGGTCGAGAAGTACTCGCCGTGGAGGCCCAGCCGAAAGTTCCACAGGCGGCCTACCTCAGCCGAGCCCATGCGCAGAAGACCCACTGACCCAGCCAGAGAGTTCTGCGGGATGAAACCACGGGGCCGGTCATCGTTTTCCCCCGCAGCGGCAGCAGGCTCGCTGGACTCCATGCCCGGAGCTGCGGCGGCAGCCAGCGGGGGAGCGGGCGCCGCCACCGGCGCAGGTGCAGGCGCCGCTATCGGCGCGGGTGCGGGCGCGGGTACTGGCGCTGGCGCCGGAGTCGGGTATGGCGCTGGCGCCGGAGCCGGGTATGCCGCTGGTGCCGGAGCCGGGTATGCCGCTGGCGCCGGAGCCGGGTATCCCGCTGGTGCCGGAGCCGGGTATCCCGCTGGCGCCGGAGCCGGGTATCCCGCTGGCGCCGGAGCCGGGTATGCCGCCGGCGCGCTGGCTGGCGGCGCCGTCGGCGCGGGCGCAATCTGCGCGCTCGCGGTCGAGGAGAGAGAACCAACAAGGCAGAGGACGATGATTGGCGTGATACGCATGGTGGATGGCTCCAAGAGGGAAAAGCGGATTGCATGTTAGACGGCCTTGGTCATCGACGCAATCAAGGTTTCACAGGGTCGCTTAGCTAGTTGTCTTCCGGCCAAGTCCATGGGAGGAACTGACCAGGAAGAAAAATGAGTTCAGCCCTGGACAACCTAACCGATGAGATTCGAGAAGTCGCCCTGCTGGTCCACTCGGCCCAGGAGCGCACTGAGGAACGCGATGTGGTGACCTCCGCGCACCTGGCCGTGGAGCACCTGTCGCAGAGCTATCGTGATCTTTGCGTATCTGTCTCGGAGAGTGAGCGTTTGCGGATCGAGCGAAAACTTGGGCGTCGGGTGACCGACCTGCGTCGCCTGGCCTCCTTGCTGCCCCGAATCGGCGGCATAGCCTCCGGCCCCACTGGGGATCGGCACGGCTCCGGCCCCTCCGAGGTCGAGGAGCGCCGAATCACCGGCGTTTCCTGGCGCAGCGATCGCCAGGCGGATGGCCACGCCGCGGGAACCTTCCACGTGGGCGGTGACGTCGACGCCTGGTGCGGACCGTGTGATGGACTGACCACCCACAACATCGTGGCCATGGTGGGGACAGCACCCAAGCAGGTAGTCTGCCAGGCCTGCGGCAACCGGCACAACTACCGCACCACGCCCGCGCGCAAGGCTTCTGCGACTGAAGGCTCTGCTTCCGCCACTTCTCCCCACGAAAGCGAGGCCGCACGCAGAGCGGAGCAGAAGGCAGAAGAACTGCGCGCCCTGGGTCGTGAGCTGGCGGAAGTCACCGACGTGCGCACCTTCAACCCTCGCGAGCGCTACAAAGTTGGCGAGGTCATCTGGCACCCCGAGTTTGGCCGCGGCAAAGTGGAAACCGTCTTGCGCTCGAGCATGCTGGTGCGGTTTGCCAGCGGCGGGATGAAGTCGGTGATGCTGAGTTAGCTAGCTTTTTCACCACAGAGGCCACAGAGCCCAGAGAGCCGGACCGGAAAGGACAAAGGGTCTGGTCCGGTTCGGTCCGAACCCTTTCTCCACTTCCGATCTCTGTGTTCTCTGTGCCCTCNNGAAGTCGGTGATGCTGAGTTAGCGGGAAAGCTAGCTGTTTCACACAGAGAGCACAGGGCAGTTTCGCGGCCGCAACCAAAGGGGTGTGAGGCGATTAGTCTCGTCAGCCACCCGCCGCTGAGAACGCAGAGGTGAGAGGGTGGTCACAAAGTCGGAAAAGACGCCGCGATAGCCAGGCTCTCCAAGAGAATCTTCGCGGCCTGCGAAGAAATGCGACGCTAGTAGTACAGAGAACACGGAGATCGGATGAGAAGAAAAGGGTTCGGATGCCCATGGCCAGCCCCTTCTTCTTTCCGGTTTGGCTCTGTGGCCTCCGCGGCCTCTGTGTGAAATAGCTAGCTCTCGTCGACCTGCCGGAGGAACTGTTGCGAGAGGCCGTCTACCATGAGATTGCGGCCCGCTTGGTCGTAGCGACCAGCGCGATAGCCGCCCTGGATCTCCTCGAAGCGAGTCCGCATATCACTGACCAGGGTGCGATAGGGCTTGATCTTGCCGGTAACTTCCTTCTGGTGCTTGCCCAAGTAGGCAACCGCTGAGCCCAGGGCAGCGACGCCCACAATCATGCCGAGCGGGCCGGCCAAGAAATAGCGCCAAGCAAAACGCAGGGCGACCACGCTGGCCGCGCCGATGGCCGCCTTCTTCAAGCCCGAGCCGTCCGTCACAGAGTCTTTGGCCATGGAGGCCATTTGCCCCGAGGCGATCACCAGGGCGATGAAGTTGCCCTTGCGGCTTTTCCACCCGCGCTCGTAGTACTGGCGAATCGCCTGCTTGAGAAAGGCGTCGTAGTCGTCGTACACCTCCTCGCAGACCTGATCTCCTCCGCTGGACTTGTCATCGCTGGCCATGATGCTATCGTACCACGTCTTTCGCGGCCCCCGCGACCGGCGCAAGATCGGGGTTGATCTCGACCAAGCCGGGCAGGCGGGCGGCTGCGGCGACTTCTGCGCGCGCGGCGGGCGGCAGCAGGATGGCAAAGCTGGTCCCGCCCGCGGGAGGCAACTCCACCTCGATGCGGCCGCCATGGTCACTCACGATCTGTTGCACCAGCGCCAGACCCAGGCCGGTGCCCTTTTCCTTGGTGGAAAAGAAGGGATCGAAGATCTTGCCCAGGTTCTCCGGACTTATACCTGGACCACTGTCACCGACGGCCAAACGCAACCATCCTGAGTCGGCTGTGCCCACCTCCACGCGGATGCGGCCGCCTTCAGGCATAGCTTCCTTGGCATTGCGGACCAAGTTCAGCAGGGCCTGCCGGATCTGACTTTCGTCGACCGCCACCTCGGGCAAACCAGGGGCGATGGCCAGGTCAAGGTCGATGTGGGTCAAAGCCAGCTCGCCCCGCGAGAACTCCATCACCGAACTGGCCAGCGCACCCAGATCCTCCCGTTCAAGCTTGGGCTTGGGCAGCCGCACGAAGCGTAGGTAGGTTTCTGTGATCTCGCTCAACCGGTCGACCTCGGTGGACAGCGAGTGGACCAGACGGCGCGCTTCCGGGTTGTCCGCCCCGACCTCGTCGGAAAGCAGTTCCAGATACAGCCCCACCGAGGCCAACGGGTTGCGAATCTCGTGCGTGATGTGCGCGGCCATGCGACCCACGGTAGCCAGACGCTCTGAACGAATCAGCTTGTGCTCGCGTTCCTCGATGGCATGGGCCATGGCATTGAACTCGCGGGCCAGGTCGCCGATCTCATCGCGCGAGCGCACGTCCGTGCGGCGCGCATAGTCGCCGCCCGCGATCTGGCGCGCGTGCTCGCGCAGCACGCGCAGGGGCCACAAGGTCCGCAGCACCAGCAGAGCGGCCCCCACCGCGAGAAACAGGCCCAGGCCGGTCAGCAGAAGAGCTGCATCCACCGCACGACGCTCATTATTGGAAAGCTCCGCAGCGATCTGGCTGCCGCGGCCGCGCAGGTTGCTCTTGAGCCGATGGAAGGTGGCCAACAGATTCGCGAGGCTGCGTTCGGCCTGATGGCCGGCATCCACGCCAACCGTCGGATCGCTGGCGCCCAGGTCGGCGGCCACCGCCACGACGCGCGCCTCCATTCCCACTATCTCCCGGCGGTAGTCCTCGAACTCGTTCCGCCGCCGGGGGTTGGGCTCGTCGTTCAGGTATTGGTCGACGGCGGCGAGCGCGTCAGCCAGGTCTTGTCGCGCAGAGGCGATGCCATTTTGCGCCGCCACCCGGCTGGTGAGGCTCTGCGGCACCCCCGTGCTGTCGTTGGCGCGGGAACTCGAAAAATCTTCCAGCGAGCGCAGTGCGGCGTCGACGGCAACCTGAACCTCCAGCCGCCTATGATTGGCGGCCAGTTCCTGCCGCCCCCGATGCAAATACAGCAAGGTGAAGAGACTGTTGGCGCCGAACACGCTCAGGAGGACCGCGTATGCGAGAAATATCTTGGCCGATACGCCGATCCGCATGGTTGTTTCCGCTGGTGGATACGCTAACACGGTCGAGCCCTGCCAGCGAGCCGACCCTAGCGCTACGGTCTCGGATTGTCCGAATCCGACACAGTGGTGCAAGTCATTGACAAGCGACGGCCTGTGGGAAAACAATCGTGTCGGCATGAAGAATCTATGTGCTCGTACTTTCTCACTGGTATCCCTCGTGGCCGGCGTGGGCGCGGTTGCGACATGTTTCTTTTCCAGCGGACAGGTCTTTGCCGATGGCAGCACCACCGTGGCGGTGCTGGGCCTCGAGGCCAGCGAGGGCGTACCCGACTCGGTGGCAGCCGGGGTGACCGATGCGCTCCGGCAGCGCATGTCGATGCTGCCCGGCTATCGCCTGGTGCAAGGCCGCGATCTCGTCGAGGTCAAGCTGGTGTTTTCTTGTCCCGACGAAGCGCCCGCCTGCATGGGTCAGGCGGCCAAGAGCCTGGGCGCTGCGCGCCTGATCTTCGGCACGTTGAAGAGCGCTGGGGCCGATTCCTACAGCATAGCGCTCAAGCTGTTCGACGCCGACAAGGACGTCGTCGAATCGTGGACCACGGATCAGCTTGCCCGTACCCAGTCGAGTGGCCCAGCCCTGTACGCTCCGGTGCAGAAGTGGACCGCGGCCCTGACCGGTCAGTCCATGCCGGGCGCTCTCCACCTGCAGGGCGGAGTGGTGGGCGCCTCGGTGACCGTCGACGGGGTCGCGGCTGGGGTCATGGGCGCGGGCGGGCTAACTATCGCAAACGTGGCGGCGGCCAAGCACGAGATCGCGGTGAGCAAGCCGGGCTATTCGCCTGTCAAGAAGAGTGTCACCCTGAGTTCCGGCGAGACCAGAGAGGTCGCGATCGAGTTGCTGGCAGCGGCGCCGGGCGAAACCCCGTCGGCTGAGACGCCTGCGGTGGGACCTGTCGCCGCAGGCCCTGCCGAGCCAAGCGAAGCCGCCAGAGAGGACTTGACTAGCAGCGGGTCAGGTGGTCGGGTTGGGTTGAAGGTGGCGGCCTTGGTCGCGCTGCCCCTCGGCCTGGCCGCTATCGGAGTTGGAATCTACTACAGCTATCAGGTCAGCCACGCAAATAGCCTGCTCGATCCAGTGCGGCGTTTCCCTTGCCCCGGGCAAGGCTCGACCACAGGCGGTTGCTATCAGAATGGGCAGCCAGCCCCTCCCCTCGATGCGAAAACCATCAAGTGGAGGGACGATACCAAAGCTCTTGCCGAAAAGTACCAGAAATACCAGTGGTACTGGTATGTGCCTGGCACGGCACTAGTGGCGGCATCAGTCACGTTCTTCTATCTTGGCTTCCTTTCACATCCTTCCGGCGCGACCGCCGACGCCCGCGGCTCTTCTTTCCAGATTGCGCCTGTGTTTTCGCCCAACAGCGTGGGTGCGATGGCGTCTGCGACCTTCTGATATGGGAACCCTGAAAGGGTTCGCTTCGCCCTTCGGCCCCCCACCCGCCTCCTCCACCCCGCTCGCTTCGCTCGGCCTCGCCATGCCCTCTCGCGATGGTGCGCGGCGAGCAACGAGGGCGCGCGCGAAGCGCGCGGGGTGGGCAGGGCTGTCCGTCCCGAAGCCCCCGTGGGGGAGCTCGCCGGCTCCCCACGCGACTAGCATCACCTAGCAAGCAGGATGCGCAGCAGGCCTGTGACCAACAGGCCCCAGAGAACCGTGGCGACGAGCCAGAAGCGCCTGGCCCGGCGCCTCACCCGCGAGAACGTGCGCAGCCCCAGTCCCACGTTGAAGGTCGACAGCACCACCAGCAGCGCCATCCACAGCCGGCTGGAAGGCAAGTTCCGCTCTGGCCCAAGCGCATAGGCCAGAGCGCCGACCAGGAAGACCGTCCCCAACGCCGACTTGCCGATGGCCCAACGGAGCGCCCGCGCGCGGAGTTGGGCCGCACGCACCTGGTGCAGAGTATGCGTCGCTGGCGCTGCTCCTTCCGGCGCTGGCTTCTCGTTCGGGTTCCTGGTCGCCATGGCCTATGCGTTCACAGTAGCCGGTCAGAATGCGGGGTGCACGATCATTAGCCACCTCCGGCGAGGTACAATCCGGCTTGCCATGTCAGCTCTGACGCATCTCGTGCTCGACATCGAAACAATTCCTGACGGCGATATCTACACGCCGCCTCAGCCTACGCCGGGCGCCGAGCGTCCCTTCCCGCCGCTCTACGCCTGCAAGCCCGTTGTGATCGGAGTCATGTGGCTGGACGAGCACATGACGTGCAAGAAGATGGGCACCATCGGCGAGGCCAAGGACGAGGTGGGCATGCTCGCTGATTTCGCCGACTTCATGGCCAAATGGAAGCCGCGCTTGGTCACCTGGAACGGCCGCGGATTCGACCTGCCCGTGCTGATTCTGCGCAGCCTCCGCCACGGTATCAGCCTGCCCTGGTACTACCGCGAGCCCGGCTTCCGCTACCGCTTTTCCGCCGAAGGGCATTGGGACCTGGGCGACTTTCTCGCCGATTTTGGCGCTGCCCGCATGAGCTCCCTGCACGGTGCCGCCCGTCTCATCGGGCTGCCGGGCAAAGAGGAGGGTCTCGACGGCAGCCAGGTCGAGGGTCTCTATCGCGCCGGTCAGATCGAAATCCTACGCCAGTACTGCCTGTCCGACGTAGCCCAGACGGCGTTCGTGTTCTTGCGCACACGGCTTCTGCTGGGCGAGATCGATCGAGCCACCTACACGCGCACGGCCAGTGACCTCCTCGGCGCCATCGAGGCTGACGGCCGCCTCGAACGCATGCTGGCGCACATCGACCGCGATCGCCTGCTGCTGAGTTAGCTTTTTCACCACAGAGGGCACAGAGGGCGGAAAGGAAGAAGGGGTTCGGATAGACCAGGAGCCCACCCTTTCTTCCTTCCGGTCCGGCTCTGTGGCCTCTGTACTCTCTGTGGTGAAAAAGCTATCTCCTCCTCCGTCCGATTTCGCGCTCGATGGAGGCGAACATCGCCGGTAGGGACAGGGTAACCAGCCCGTCGACAATCTTGCGCAGCAGGAAGCCGGGCACGGGCGCATCGATGCGCATGGCGACCTCGTATTCCACGCGCGTCCCGCCCGCCTCGGGCGAAAAACGCCAGCCGCCCGTCGAGTTCTTCACCACCTCTCCCTCGACGTAGGTCCACTTCACAGTTCCCGCCTGCTCGTCGCAATCCAGGTCCAGCACGTAGCGAAAGGGCAGCACCAGATTCCCGCGGAATTCGGCGCGCACTTTGCCACCCTCGGCCCGCAGCACGCGGCTCTGCTTGATTTCCGGGAACAAGCGCGGATAGGCGGAAAAATCCACCACCACGGCGTAGACCTCGGCCGGCGACGTGCCCGGCATGAGGGCGCTGTGGCGAACCGGTTTCAAATTCGGATCCATTGACCGAGATATAGCAGGCGGCACGCCGGATGGAGCGGGCTTGTAGCGGCCAGACAAATCCGCAGCCGGTTGCGAAGAAGTCGCGACTGGACCGCAAGCGAATGCGGAAAAGTCGTTTCATGAACCGTACCCAGGCCAAAGTCATCAAGCGGGATCTGGACAAGAAAATGGTCTTGCTTTCCGGTCCTCGTCAGGTGGGCAACTCCTATCTGGTTCTTCTATGACACCGGGTTGGTGAACGGCGACGAGGGGAAACGGCTGGAAGACCTGGTCGCCGATTGCCTGCAGAAGCACCTGCTATGGCATGTACTTGACGGTCGCCCAGCCGCCGCCAGGCATAGAGAACTGCAGTTTCCTGCCGCCGATCGCGACGATGTAGTTGCTCTTGGCCGAGGCGGCGTAGACCACGACCACGAGAGAGCCGTCGGGGTTCTTGAAGGCCACCGAGTCGGTGCTGCCACTCGTCCCCACCACCGTCGCACCTGGGTCGACGAACTGTGAGAAATGGCGGAACACGTAGTAAGCCGGCGTTGGGTAAATCGCCCCTCCACTCACCACCAACAGGGAGTCCTGCGCCCATTGGAGGGTTGTATCGATGCCCTTGCCCATACTGTCCAGCACCATGTTCCAGGCGTTGTACGCGGTAACCTTGGCTTTCTTGATCGCGTCGCGGATGTAGCCCCAGCTTTCCACGCCATAGGCCTGGTCATTCGGTGCTGGTTCCACGTATGCCGGAAAGCCCGCAGGATTCCAGGGATAGTTGCCGCCCTTATGCTCGCTCGCCCAGAGGGGCACGCCGTACGTCGAGAAAGCGGATGGACTGTTATTTGCGTTGTCCAACATACCCCACTGCAGACCGATGACCTTGATGTACTGTTTGGCGGTGAAATCAGCCATCAGGGTGCTGAGAACGGTGCCGTCTTTGCCACTGTCGGAATTCGACATGGTGCCGCCCATGATCTTGGTGCTGAGGCCCGCGTTGGTGAAAGCTGGCCCGAGGTACTTGCCAACGTAGGAGGTATACGTTGCAGCGTCCCACAGGCACGAGGGGTAGTTCTCTTCGTAGTTCGGTTCGTTCTGAGGCGCGACGGTATCGATCGTGATGCCCTGCCCCGCGTACGCTTGGATCCACCTGACGAGGTACTGCGCATGCGCCGCCAGGGTCGTGGCGTCGCTCTTCATCTTGCCGCCATCGAAGGGCGTGACGTTCGTGCCGCTGGCGATCTGCCCGTTCTTCATCCAGGTAGGAGGCGTCCAGAGGCTGGCCCAGAATTTGAGGTCGGACCTAACCGCCTGTGCCGCCTTGACGTAGGGGATGAGCTTTTGCTGGTCACGCGTGATCGAGAAGCTGGCCATCGAGGCGTCCGTGCTGCCGCTGGCGACTTCGTCGTCGGTGTAACGATCCATGGCGTAGTCGCTGGCCCCGATCGGGATCCGTCCCCAGGCGAAGTGGCATCCATCCGTGCCAAAGAGCAGTTGCATGGCCTGATCTTGCAAGGCCTGGGTGTTTAGATAGTTCCACCCCATCTCGTTGAATGCGCCGCCAAAACCCTCCCAAATCTGAGCTGTGGAGGTGTCATTGACCGTCACATCGGCGGTCCCGACCGTGACCTCGGTCAACATTCCCACTTTCCAGTAAGAACCTGCGGCGGAGGTGACCAGCGTGGGCTCGGCCGCTGTGGTCCCGCCGGTATTGGGAGCCGTCGTCCCGCCTGTGCCCGTCGTCCCGCCCGTGCCGCTGGTGCCACCGCTGCCGCTGTTGCCACCACTTGCTGACGTTTCGCCGGTTGTCGTGGTTCCACCGGCGTTGGTAGTTCCGCCGCTCGCGATTGTCCCGCCTGCACTGGTCGTTCCGCCGCTCGCAGTGGTTCTGCCCATTGTCGCGGTCCCGCCGGTGATCGGGAGACCACCCGTGCCCACTCCGCCCGCGCTCGTGGTTCCAGCGCTAGCGGTCATTCCACCCGTGGCCGCCGTGCCGCCGGTTCCACCTCTCCCGCCAGCCGGGACATCCAGCGGCCTGCCGGCGCCTGGCGTGTCCCCTACCTCGGTTCTAGCATCGGCTGCTGCCGTTCCCCCGCCCGTGCCGATCGCACCACCCGTGCTCGATGACGTGTCTGCGCCGCCCGCGCCGCCCGTCCCTGAGAACGAATCCCTGCCGCCGGCTGCGTCCGGCGACAGATCCAGCGGATGGTCGGTGGCGGTGTCCGCGATCTTTTCCACGGCAGAGTCCATCGGTGACACGGGCGTCTGCGCGTCCGGAATCGCGGTGGCGGCGTCGGTTGCTGGAGCCGGCTGATTCGGTACGTATGGAGGCAAAGTCGTGCTGTCAACACTGTCGGGTTCACACTGGCCATTCGCCTTACACGTCAAGGACGCGTCCTTGCACGCGACGTCCTTGCACACCGCCAGAAGGGGCAGCTCCAGCACGACCTTCTTGCCCTGAGCAAAAGACAGGGTGGTGCTGCGCGATGCGACTGGCAGGCCAACGGTGCTGAGCTGGCCCACAGCCGCGACGTGAATCGGGGTGGTGGTAGCGTGCAGGGGATACAGCCCCGTGCGTACCGGCAGCTCGAAGCGATTTGGTCCCTCGCCCAGATCGAAGGTGTCTCGGTAGAGCTGGTTGCCCTGCGGATCCGTGGCCGTGAGCTGGACCTGATCGATATCCTGGGGCACGCGAAGATCGCTGCTGACTTCGACGATGATGCCCGTGGCAGGGGTATTGTCGCGGCTGCAAGTCGCAGAAAGCAGCAGCCCAAAGCTCAGCAGAGGCACCGCAAGACGGGGACGGGCATGCGCCGTCATTTGAGGTCCACTCCCGCGGTTCTCGCGCAGTCAGAGCAGAAGGGGCCGTTGCCATTGCCACGCGTGGCCAGCAGCACGGCCGTGACCCCACCGCCCACCACAACCACGCCGACGGCTGACCAGAACCACCAGCTATGCAGAATCGAAGTCTCGCCCACTGCTTCGCTGGCCCGCTTGCTGGACGTCGCCTGGGTGAGATCCACTCGGTTCGCAGGCGCGGGGACCACAGGCCAAACGATCACTTCAGGCGACGGCCTGGACAACGGAGCCAGGACTGGCTGCGGGGATGGCGTCGCGACCGGCGGCGGCACTGGGGCCGCGCTCTCGGCTATCTTGGCCGCCTGGCCCTCCGCAGCTGCCTTCGCGTGCCGCTCCTCTTCGGCCTTCCTCTTCTGAATCGCGTGCTGCTCCGTTTCGAGCTCCTGGATGCGCCGCTCGACCTCCCCGCAGTTGGGCGCGTCTGGGGCGCGCCGCAGGTAGTTCTTGTAGAAGGTCCAGATGCCCAAGCTTCCTGTGGCACTGGGCGATGTTGTAGAGGAACGTGGCGTCTGGCTTCAGCCGGTACGCCTCCTTGAAATCGTCCAGAGCCTTCTCGTACTCGGCCAAGTCAAAATGCCGCGCCCCGGCCTCGAAGTGCTGCCGCGCGCGCACCTTGTCCTCGACCGGTGAGGCGGCGATCGCTCCCGACGCCGGGCCAGACACCAGGCCCAGCACCACAAGCCATGCAATGCGCGTGGAAAGCATCGTGTGCATATTATCATCGCAGCGTCTACGTTTGAATCTGGCCTTTCATGATCGCCATTGTCCAAAGAGTCTCCCGCGCCGAGGTCCGGGTCGCTGCGGAAGTGGTGGGGCGCATCGACAAGGGCGTGCTCTTGCTGGTCGGCGTTGAACGAGGCGACACCCAGGCCGATGCAGACCTGCTGGCGCGCAAGCTGGTGGCCTTGCGAATTTTCCCCGGCCGCACTCCGATGGATCTCAGCCTCAAGGACGCAGGCGGGGCTTGCCTGGTGGTCAGCCAATTCACTCTGGCGGGCTCAATCCGCAGGGGCAATCGGCCCAGCTTCGACCGCGCCGAGGATCCCTCCCTGGCGCAGGCGCTCTACAAACGTGTCGCCGAGCGCATCGCCGCCGAGGGCATCGCAGTGGCCTGCGGCCGTTTTGCCGCTGACATGGACGTGGAACTGGTGAACGACGGCCCCGTCACCTTCATCATCGAAGCCCGCGACGGCTCACTCGCCGGCCCCTGACGGGCCACTCTGTGCTCTCCCCTCTGTGTTCTCAGCGGCGGGTAGCTATCGCGTTGAACCCGCACCCCTAGGGATAGATGATCAAGGAATCAACCGGCACCTTGGCAATCTGCGCGCGACCGTTGAGGCCGGCCAGCTCGACGACAAAGGCCGCCAGGACGACCTCTGCCCCCAAGTCTTGCAGCAAGCGGCAGGCCGCAGCCGCGGTGCCGCCGGTGGCAAGCAGATCATCGACCAAAGCCACGCGCGCGCCCGCAGCCACAGCGTCCTCGTGGATCTCGATGCCGTCGCTGCCGTACTCGAGCTGGTAGCGCTGCTGGCGGGTTTTCCAAGGCAGCTTGCCCGGCTTGCGCATGGGCAAGAAACCGACACCCAGCATGGTGGCTGCGGCGGCGCCAAAGATGAAGCCGCGCGACTCGATGCCGGCGATGACGGCCGGCTGGGTCGTGCTGATCACCTCGCACAGACGCTCGACGCAGCGGCGGAAAGCGGGACCGTGCTTGAGCAGTGGCGTGACGTCGCGGAAGAGAATCCCCTGCTTGGGAAAGTCTGGGACGTCGCGAATCAGGGAACGAAGATCACCGGTGAATTTGTCGGTTGCGGCTGGCATGCCCTGTTTTTACTTCAAAGACGGCAAAAACTGCAGTGGATCTTGTGGCTCCTGCTTGCGCCGCACCTCGAAGTGCAGGTGCGGGCCCGTGGCGTGGCCCGTGTCGCCCACGCGCGAGATCTCCTGGCCAGCGGTAACCCGGTCGCCGGCGTGCACCAGGAGGAGCGAGTTGTGGGCGTACACGGTCAACAAGTCGCCCGCGTGCTGGAGCACGACCATGTTCCCATAGCCCCGCACGCGGTCGCCCGCGTACAAGACCTCGCCATCGGCCGCGGCCAGCACCGGCGTTCCGATGGGTGCTTTCATGTCGATGCCTTCGTGGTCACGACCCCATCGCTTGCCGAACAGCGAAGTGAGGGTGGGCTTGGCCAGTGGCCAGCGCAGAGGCGCTTTGCTGCTCGCCTCGCTTGGGGCTGCCGGATCGGCGGGCAGCGCCGGCGCCAACGCGGTCGGATCGGCCGGAATCGGGCCGGCTATGCTGCCCAGAATGTAGACCAGCCGACCAGGTTCGAACGCCTGGCCCCGGCGCAAGCCGTTGATCTCCAGCAGATCCTCCAGCGGAATCCCTGCCTCCTTGGCGATCCTGGCCGCCGTCTCACCCGGCTGGACCACGTGCCAGTTTCCCGGCGGATTGTCGTCGTGCAGGGGCGGCCCGGTGGTGGCACAGGCGCAGAGGCCCAGCAGGGTGCAGGCAGCCACCCGGGCGCCTAGGATTCCATCGCTAGGCCTGCGGGTTGTCACGGCCCACCCCATAGCGTCCGATGAGGTTCACGTAACGGCAGGGGACGTCGCGCAGGGTTTCGAATTCGTCGCCCCTGCGCCGCACGCGCGTCAGGACCTGCTCATCGAATCCGCCCACTGGTGCCACCAGGCGGCCCCCATCGCGCAACTCATGCAAAAGCAGCACAGGAACTTGTGGCGTCGCGGCCGAGATGATGATGATGTCGTAGGGCGCGTGCTCGGGCCAACCGCAACTTCCGTCGGAGGCGGCCAGTGTGACGTTCTGGCAGCCCGCCTCGCCGAGGTGCAGCCGCGCCTTGTCCACTAGGGCGGTAACGATGTCCACGGCAAAAACCTGGGCGCACAGTAGCGCCAACACCGCCGTCTGATAGCCGGAGCCCACGCCGATCTCAAGCGCGACGTCGCTCGCCTCGGGCACCGCCAGCTCGGTTGCGCGCGCCACCATATACGGCTGCGAGATGGTCTGGCCAAAGCCGATGGGCAGCGGCCGATCGTCGTAGGCATAGTCCACCTGTTCCCGGTCGATGAAGAGATGACGTGGTGCCAGGCTCATGGCCTCCAGCACGCGCGGGTCGGTGATCCCCCGGCCGACCAACTGCTCTGCCACCATGGCCGCGCGCTGACCGAGAAATCGATCCGGCCGCCCCAATGGGCCTGGCGTATCGCCGGATCGGCGTCCTGCACTCACAGCGCTATTCCCCGACGCGAACCGCCGCGCCTTGGGCGAACCCGCCCAGGTTCCAAACGGACATGCGTTGCAAAGCCGAACGATGCGTGAGGTCCAAACTGAGGGGCGTTATGGATACCAAGCCGGAACGCACGGCCGCGCTGTCCGAGCCGGGAGCGTCTTCCCCTTTCTCCTCGGGCCCGCCAATCCAGTAGTAGGCCCGGCCGCGCAGATCCTCGCGCATGTCCACTTGATCCCTATACAGCCGCTCGCCCATGGAGGTCACGGCATATCCGCGCACCGGCCCGGCGGGCAAATTCACATTCAGCAGGCTGCCTGCTTCGATCGCGTCCGGCCCCTGGGCCAGCACCTGCCGAACCAAATTCCGGGCGAAGCCCGCCGCGGGCGCAAAATCCTGCGCCGCCTGCCGCTCGACCGACAAAGCGATGGCGGGCACCCCGCGCAGGGCGGCCTCCATGGCCGCCCCGACTGTCCCGGAATAGAAGACGTCGGTGCCCAGGTTAAACCCGTTGTTGATGCCTGACACGCACAGGTCCGGTTTGCGTGGCACCAGGTGCAGCAAGGCCAGGTACACACAATCCACCGGCGTCCCATCGATGGCGTACACGCTGGAGCGAAGGGTGTCCACGCGCAACGGGCGATCCAAACTGATCGAATGCGACGCCGCGCTTCGCTCGCGGTCAGGCGCGGCGACCATGACGTCAGCCAGATCGGCCAGGGCATCCGCGAGCGCGGAGATCCCCGGCGCCATCACGCCATCGTCATTGCTGAGGAGAATGAATGGCTTTGACGACACGATATTTGTCGGGGCGACTGGATTTGAACCAGCGACCCCCTGACCCCCAGTCAGGTGCGCTAACCAGGCTGCGCCACGCCCCGATATTTGTTTTTCAGTTCGCTGACATGGGAACCCTCGGCAGGTTCCCAAACCTCCCGCGATGGTGCGCCACCGGCAAAGCCGGCAGCTCCCCACGCGACTATTCTTCCACGAGT
>PMJO01000180.1 GCA_003158455.1 Myxococcales bacterium
CATGCCCGAGATCATCGGCGACGATGTGAGCGCCTTCATCAAGAACGCCCGCCAGAAGAATTGCGTGCCGTCGGGCTTTCTCGTTCCTCACGCCAACACACCGTCTTTCACCGGCTCGCACGTACACGGCTACGATTCCATGCTGCTGGCCATCTTGCAGACCCTGACCGAGGGGAAGGCCATCGAAGGGCGCTGCACCGGCAAGCTCAACTTCCTGGCTGGTTTCGATGCCAACACCGGAAACTACCGGGAGTACAAGCGGATCTTCCATGAGTTTGGCATTCCCTTCACCTTTCTCTCCGACATTTCCGAGGTCTTCGACTCGCCCAACGACGGCACGTACCGCATCTATCCGGGGGGAACTCCCCTTGACGACGCGGCCGATTCTATCAATGGCAAGGCCACGCTCAGTGTGGCGCCATATGCCACCTCGAAGACGATGGTGTGGATCAAGGAACAGTACGCCGGCGTGCACGCGAGCATTCCGATGCCTCTCGGCATTGCACGGACCGATGCGCTAATGCTCAAGCTCTCGGAGCTGTTCGACAAGCCCGTGCCGGTGTCACTGAGGGCCGAGCGCGGCCGTGCGGTAGACGCCATCACCGACGCACACCAATACATGCACGGCAAGAAGTTCGCCGTGTACGGTGACCCGGACAACCTTCCGGGTTTCGTGGCCTTCCTGCTCGAAATGGGCGCGACTCCCCTGCACCTGCTCTGCTCCAAGGGCTCAAAGAAACTGGAACGCGAGTTGCAGGCCCTGCTCGACGGCTCGCCCTACGGCAAGGCCGGCAAGGTCTACATGAACCGCGATCTTTGGCATATGCGCTCACTGCTGATGACGGATCCGGTGGACGCGATGATCGGCGACACCCACGGCAAGTTTGCCGCACGCGACGCCAAGATCCCGCTCTTCCGCTTCGGCTTCCCCATCTTCGACCGGGTCAACCTGCACCGCCGTCCCATCATCGGCTACCAGGGCGTCATCAACATGGTCACGGAGATCTGCAACAAGTTCATCGACATCAAGGACGAGACTTGTGAGGACCGCTTCTTCGAAATGATGCGCTGAAAGGGAGTCCAACATGAAAGTAGCATTCACCAGCAGCGACGGAATCTGCGTCGATTGCCACTTCGGCGGCAGCGAGGCATTCTTCGTCTGGGAGGTGGACCTGAACAGGGCGCGCTGCTTGGGCCCGCGCTCTGTCCCAGACCGCGACGGTCAGGAGGATCGGATCGTCGCGCGCGCCAATCTGCTCTCAGATTGCGCCATTGTGTGTACGGAACAGATTGGTGGCCCCGCTGCTGCCAAGCTGGTGGCCCGCCATATTCATCCCATCAAGACCGCTGGCGCAACGCCGGTTACCGAAATCGTGCAACGCCTACAGGGGGTGTTGCGTGGACATCCCGCACCCTGGCTGCGCAAAGCCATGGGCATGGCGCCACCTGAACCCGACCGATCGCCCGACCAAACCGCATGAGAGAAAGGAGAGTGCTATGGCCTACATCACTGGAATCACCCGTGGACGGCGAGAATGGACGCCCCGATTCGTCAAAGCCGTTGACGACAACAAGTGCATCGGCTGCGGCCGCTGCATGAAGATCTGCGCCCATGAGGTGCTGGCGCCCAAGGAGGTGGACGAAGAAGAATCCGCCAAGATGTTTGCCAGCGTGAAGAACCCCGACAACTGCATTGGGTGTGAAGCTTGCGGCCGGACCTGTTCCAAGAAGGCATTCAGCTTCGAGCCGCTGTTGATGTGATTGTCATGCGCTTGGCGGATGAGTTGGCACACGTCGATCGCGCGGAAGATCTCTTCGCGCGCCTTGGGGTGGACTTCGACCCACGGGTAATGGCGGTGCACCGCCTGCACGTGCTTCGGCGATTTGGGATCGAGGTGCGGCGCATGGAAACGCAGAGTGCGTCGATGAACGAGGCCGAGAGTAAACGCCTGTACCAACGGGCGCTGACCGACGCACACGCGCATTTCGCCAACCCGAGCCGACCGGCCGAGCCGCCCCTGTGTTTCGGTCGAAACCTGGTGCAGATTCGCCGTCCCCCTTCCGGAGCGTGAACCATGGGCTTCGATCTACTGAAGGAACGCCGAGCCCAAGTAGTGCGAAACAATCGCTCCGGGGTCGTTTCCCTCGACTGCAACAAGGTGAGCGCCGCAGGTTCCGTCAGTCAGCGGGCTTGCACCTTTTGTGGCTCGCGGGTCGTGCTCTATCCGATTGCGGACGCGCTTCATCTCGTGCACGGTCCGGTGGGCTGCGCGGCCTACACCTGGGACATTCGGGGAGCGTTGTCCTCGGGACCAGAGCTTCATCGCATCAGTTGCTCGACTGACATGCGCGAGCGCGAGGTGGTGTTTGGTGGCGAGCAACGTCTGGAGGCATCCCTGCGCCGACTCATTGCCCAGCACGCGCCGCGCGCTGCCTTTGTCTACGGAACCTGCATCGTGGGCGTGATCGGGGACGATGTGCCGGCGGTGTGCAAACGGGTAGAGACCGATGTGGGAATTCCGGTGATTCCCGTCTTGGCCGAAGGTTTTCGCGGTACCAAGCGGGATGGCTACAACGCCGCCTGTGGCGCACTACTGAGATTGATAGGCACTGGCGATGCGACTGCGGTGAAACCGCAGTCAATCAATCTGCTCGGCGACTTCAACGTGGCGGGCGAGAGCTGGATTATCCGCAAGTACTTTGAGGAAATGGGCGTCGAGGTGGTCTCGGTGCTGACCGGTGACGGTCGGGTTGATGAGATCCGCCGCGCCCACGGTGCTCGTCTGAACATCGTGCAATGCGCAGGCTCCATGACCCCGCTGGCGAAAGCCATGCAGGAACGCTACGGGATTCCGTTCATTCGCGTGTCCTTCTTCGGCATCGAGGACACCGCGGACGCGCTCTATCGCACGGCCGAACGCATGGACAGCCCGGACGTTATGGGGCGTGCGCGCGCCCTGGTCAGCCGCGAGATCACGCGTGTGCTGCCCGAGCTGCGTGCCTGCAAGGATGCTCTGGCCGGCAAGCGCGCTGGCCTGTACGTGGGCGGGGCATTCAAGGCGTTCTCGCTCGTGCGGGCGCTTCGCCAGCTAGGTGTGTCCGTGGTACTGGCGGGAACGCAAACCGGCAGCCAGGAGGAGTACCAGGAATTGCAGGCCGTGTGCGATGAACACACGGTCATCGTGGACGACACCAATCCTCTCGAACTTGCGGCATTTCTCGTCGAGCAGGACGTCGATATCTTCATCGGCGGTGTGAAAGAGCGCCCCATCGCTTACAAGCTGGGCATCGGGTTCTGCGACCACAACCACGAGCGCAAGATTGCCTTGGCGGGATTCGAAGGCGCCCTGGCTTTTGCGCGCGAGGTTCGCGTCACCGCCACCAGTCCTATCTGGAATCTCATGCCGCGCCGAACGCGAGGCGCCGGCACAGCGATGGGAGACACTCGATGAGCTGCGCTGCTGCGAAAGAGACCGCGCCGATGGTACATAGCTCGGCCAAACCCGACGCCACGGTCAATCCATGCACCCTGTGCGCGCCTTTGGGCGCAGCCTTGGCCACGGCTGGCGTGCGCGGCGCGATTCCGCTGCTGCATGGGGCGCAGGGCTGCGCGACCTACATCCGGCGCTATCTCATCAGCCACTTCCGTGAGCCGATGGATGTGGCGTCGAGCAGTTTCGGCGAAGCGCAGACCGTCTTCGGCGGTGAGGACAACCTGGGGCGGGCCCTCGACAATGTGCTGGCGCAGTACCACCCTGAACTGGTGACGGTGGCGACGACTTGCCTGGCCGAGACCATCGGCGACGATGTGCCGCTGCTGCTGAACCGCTATCGGACGCGAACCGGCAACGCCCTGCCCCTGGTTCACGCCGCCACCCCGAGCTACAAGGACGGCCACGTCGAGGGTTTTCACGCCATGGTCTACGCTCTGGTCAAAGGGTTGGCTTGCAACCAGGGCGCGCCCTCACGCGCAGTGAACCTGCTGCCGCCACTGGTGTCGCCAGCGGATCTGCGCCATTTGCGCGAGATCGTCGCGGGATTTGATGTGGCCGCCATCGTGCTGCCCGACTACGCCGATCGTTTGGACGGCGTGATTCTGGACCGATATCGTGCCTTGCCTGATGGCGGAACCCGCCTGGTCGACATTGCATCCATGCCTCGCGCGCTTGCCAGCATCGATCTGACACTCACTGGCCGCGCTCCGCGCGCCAGCAAACTGCTGGCAGAGCGCGGTGCGCCCGCACGCGTTCTCGGCCTGCCCATAGGGGTTCGCGCCACTGATGTCATGATCGAGTCGCTGTCCGAGCTAACGGGCGCGGGCAGGCCGGCATGGCTGGTGGGCGAGCGCGGCCGGCTACTCGACGCCTACGCCGATGGACACAAGTACGTCTTCGGCGCAAGCGTCGGCCTCTATGGCGATCCGGAGTTCGTGGCCGCTTTGGCGGGCTTTTTGCTCGAAATCGGCGCTCGTCCGGTGTTCTGCGCCACTGGGGCACGCAACCGCGCTTTGCCAGAAGCCTTGGCAAGTCTGCCGGCTGGCTCGGTGGATGAGGTACTCGACGACACCGATTTCGAGTCCATCGGAGCCGCCTGCGAGCGGCACAAGCCCGATCTCCTCATGGGCAGCAGCAAAGGCTATCGGCTCGCGCACGCGCTCGGCATACCGTTGCTTCGGGTCGGATTTCCCATTCACGATCGGCTGGGCGCCGGTCGCATTCTTCACGTCGGCTACCGGGGCACGACGCGCCTCTTCGATGAACTGGTGAACGCGCTTCTCCAGGGCCGGCAAGATGCGTCGCCGGTGGGCTTCTCCTATCTGTGAGCCACGCCGGTGCTTTCCACCGGAATTTGCACTTCGTCCGGCGCCCTGGCTAACGTCCATGAACGCGCCTTTGCGACACTGCTCGGTTCGGCGCTGGGCGATGCCTTGGGCGCCACCGTCGAGTTTTGCACGCCATCCGAGATTCGCGACCAGTATGGAGTGCTTCGCAAGATCGTTGGCGGCGGTTGGCTGAAGCTGAAAGCCGGCGAGGTCACCGATGACACTGAGATGTCACTATGCATTGCCCGCTCCTTGGCGACGGTGGGCTGGTCACCGGCCGACATTGCCGAGCGATTCGCGGCCTGGTTCAAGAATTGGCCACTCGACGTGGGCAACACCTGCCGTCGTGGTATCGCCCGCTACATCAACCATGGAACCCTGGCTGGTCCTTTCAATGAAGGCGATGCCGGCAATGGAGCGGCCATGCGGGTGGCGCCTGTAGCTTTGGCCACCCTGGCCGACAGCAGCCTGCTTGAGCGTTGGGCCGTGGAACAGGGTCACATTACCCACAATCATCCCCTGTCTGATGCCGCGTGTGTGTTGATTGGCCGGCTCATTCACCTGGGTTGCACGGGGCAGCCGCTCGAACGCCTGCAGCGCGAAGCGGAAGTAGTGGTCGCACGATTTCCGACCTTCCGCTTCTCGCCCTTTCGCGGGCTGTCCACCGCGTATGTGGTCGACACAATGCAGACCGTTCTGCACTACTTCTTGTCCACGCACAGTTTTGAAGAGTGTTTGGTGGCGACAGTTAACCAAGGCGGCGACGCAGACACAACCGGCGCCATCGTCGGCGCGATCGCTGGCGCCTACTACGGTCTCGCGCAGCTTCCACGGCACTGGGTGCGCAAGCTCGCCCCTGCGCTGGTGAGCGAAATTGGGGATCTCTCGGGCCACCTGGTCGAGCGCTCGCCGCTTGGGCAGGGTCAGCCGGTGGTGATTTGAATGCGGCGAACCTGGAATCTCTGTGACCTTCCTGCCTGGCTGCTTGGCAGCGCGGAGTTCAACGAGGCCCCGCGCCCATTCGAGATTCAGGGCGTGCGGCACTCCAACCGCTTCTTGTTTGAAAAGCTCGACGGCATCGACGATGCGACTCGACGCGCGCGGGTGTTCAACGAATACATGTCGGTGAAGTTTCTGCTGCATCAGTGGGAGGGGGCTCACACCAACAATGCGCGCAAGAGTTTGCGCAACAGCTATCTGCGCTTCCTGCGCGGCTGGGGCGTGGATTCCAATTCGGTCGAGGCGGCAGTACTCAAGGCCTGGGTAGAGAGCCGCATCGGGATTCCGCCGACCTTCCATCGGGGCAAGCTGCGAGAAGATAATCCGGAAGATCAGATGGCTTTCGCCACCGACCGGATGAGGGGTAGCGAGCGCACCAACGCCATCAACTCCCAGCTCGACGTGCTGTATGCCTACTGCCAGTACGAGCTGGCACGGCAGCATCCTGGCGAGCTGTGGTTTGACCTCTATCGCGGCACCTGCGATCCCAACGACTATCACACGGTGAGCATCATCGATCGACGCGAACGCATCGTGCGCCTCAACAACCTGTGTTCATTCATACCGGAAGAGGAACGAGCCTTTGAGTTCGGCTCCACGGTCTGGAAGGTACGCGTGCCGCTGGTGAAGATCTTCTTCTTCAGCCGCCTTTTGCCCGAAAGCATCCTCAAGGGCGAGGAGGAATTTCTGGTCATCGGCGGCGAGTACCGCGTGCGCACGATCCTGTGAGGCGCCAGGCGAGCGGCCTACGCACCGGTAGCCCCGCCGGGGCCGATCCTACAGAAATGTCGGACGAGGGCCGTGATGGCCACGTCCGCGGTCGATTTCGCCGGCAATGGCGCACGGTCGTTCTTGGCCAGCGACTTGCATTTGCTCTTGGACGAAGCAATCGAACCGCGGCTTCAAGGCCGAACGAGACCATGAACGACCTCGCCGTCATACGCAAGAATCTCGAACGCACCGCGCCGTCCCGGGTTGGTGGCCATCCTTGCTTCGACCCGAAAGCCCGCGCACGGTGGGCGCGTGTGCACCTGCCGGTTGCTCCCGCGTGCAACGTCTCGTGCAACTTCTGTGACCGGCGCTTCGATTGCACCAATGAAAGCCGCCCCGGTGTAACCAGCGTTCTGCTGTCGCCCTGGCAAGCTCTGGCGTATCTCGATGGGCTGGTAGCGCGGCGCCAGGACGTGGCCGTGGTCGGCATTGCCGGTCCCGGCGATCCGCTGGCCAACCCGGAAGCCACCCTGGAGACGCTGCGCCTGGTCCGCACGCACCACCCGGACCTGCTGCTCTGCCTGGCGACCAACGGCCTGACTCTGGCCGAGCACGCGGCCGAGCTGAAACTGCTGCGTCTCAGCCATCTGACCATCACCATCAACACTCTGGATCCCGCAACCGGCGCGCGAATCTACGCCTGGGTCCGGGACGGCGAGCGCGTCCTGCGTGGCGAAGAGGGCGCGGGCTTCCTGCTGGAAAGACAACTCGCCGCGCTGGATGCACTTCGCGACGCCGGGATCCTGATCAAGGTGAACTCCATTCTCGTCCCAGGCATCAACGATGAACAAATCCCGGACGTTGCCGCTGAAGTAAAACGCCGAGGAGCGCATCTATTCAACTGCGTGCCGCTCATCCCTGCTATGGGCACGCCGTTTGCCTCGCTGCCGCCGCCGAATCCGACGATGGTATCCCGGGTCCGCGCGGCGGCAGGCGCCCATTTACCGCTCATGGAACACTGCTCGCGTTGCCGAGCCGATGCTTGCGGGCTGCTCAACGAAGGTACCGTGGAGGCTTCGCTTTCAGCCCTGCGCACGGCGGCCGCGCTGACGATCCCACCCGCGACGACCGCTCGGCCCAACATTGCGGTCGCCACGCGCGAGGGTTTGCTCATCAATGGTCACTTGGGTGAGGCGGCGACTTTCGCTGTGTTCGCGCCCGAGGGCAGCGGCTTTCGCTTGCTCGAGAATCGGCCCGCGCCGTTTCCGGGCGGAAGGCTCGACCGCTGGCGCGACTTGGCCGCCGGCCTGGCCGACTGCAAGGCTGTGCTGGTTGCTGGCGTGGGTCCCATTCCTCGTCGAACTTTGGAATCGAGCGGCCTGCGCGTGGTCGAGGCCGAGGGATTGATCGAAGATGCCCTGGAACCGCTCTTCCGCGGCGCGCCCCTACCGGCCAGTATGGCCCGGCGCTTCGAGGGTTGCGGCAACGCTTGCGCAGGCACAGGGCAAGGCTGTGGATGAAAGACGAGGACACCCGAACCCACCTGGGCTCAGAAAGGCAAACATGAAGCGCACACCCCATCACATTCTGGTTGGCGTCAGCGTTCACCTGCCCGGCACCAAAACCAAGCCGGAGTCGAAACCCGAGACATTGAAAAGCGACACGGTGGACGCCGGCCTAACGCGGTTGTCCAGCTCGGGGTCGACGCACGCGCCCTCACCGGATTGGCTTGCCGCTTGGCCAAACCCGCTCGACGAGGATGCGCTGGATGAATTGGCGGAGGCACTGCGGCCGCTGCCCCACACTGCCGCCTAGACCTCGGACGCGCCACGAATGAAATCCAACCTGCCCACCACGGGCTACTTTCACGAGCATCGCGGCGCGGACCTGTGGCTCGTCGACACCACGTTGCGCGACGGTGAGCAGGCGGCGGGCGTGGTCTTCTCGCGCGCGGAAAAGCTGGGCATCGCCAGCGCCCTGTCTCACGCCGGTTTGGCCGAAATCGAGGTCGGCACTCCGGCCATGGGCAGGCCCGAGATCGATGATATCAACGCAGTGGTCGACCTCGGCCTGCGCGCACGCCTTTCGGTCTGGTGCCGCGCTGATATGCGCGATCTGGAGGCAGCCGAGCAGTGCCGGGTGGGCGGAGTGCACATCAGCTTCCCAACCTCGTCGGTGCAATGGCGCAGCTTCGGGGGCGGTCCGGAGGAGGCACTGGATCTCATGCGTCAGCTCACGGAGCGAGCGCGCTCCCATTTTGCCTTCGTTTCTGTTGGCGCCCAGGACGCCAGCCGCGCCGCACGTGACTTCCTCGATTCCTTCGTGGACGCGGCCAGTGCGGCGAAAGTGGACCGCATTCGTCTGGCTGATACCGTGGGCCGGCTCAATCCCTTCCAGACCAAGCGTTTGGTCGCGCATGTGGTGGCGCGAGCTCGTGGCCCCGTCATTGGCTTTCACGCCCACAACGATCTGGGCATGGCCACGGCGAACACCGTTGCCGCCGTGGCCGGCGGTGCAGGCTCTGCTGACGTCACGGTGAACGGGCTGGGCGAGCGTGCGGGCAACGCCAGCCTGGACGAGGTGGTGATGGCGGCCCGCATGACTCTTAGGCTCGATACGGGCGTCGACCCGCAGTGCCTGACCATGCTCGGCCGGGTGGTGGCAGACGCATCTCGCCGGCCCATTCCTGCCGCCAAGCCCGTCACCGGCGCGGCCAGTTTCCTGCACGAGTCGGGCATTCACTGCGCGGCCCTCGAAAGGGATCGCGACAGCTTCGAGCTGATTCACCCTGGTGATGTGGGCCAGGCGACGCCGGAGTTCGTCCTGGGCAAACATTCGGGTACCTGGGCGGTCATGGCGGTTCTAGGCCGGCATGGACTTCACCTTGAACGTCCGGTGGCGATGCAACTCCTCGACCGAATCCGCCAGCTAGCCCGACGCGAGAAGCGCGCGCTCACGGTCGACGAAGTCCTGGTCGTGGCTCGCGACGTGATCAGCAGGTTAGACGCCCACACAACTCCCAGACCCGCACTCCATTTATGAACCCAGCAAGGCTCAGCCACACCCAACCCGCTGTCGCGTCGGAAACAGTGAAGATCGCGGTGCGACCTGCACGGATTACGGACCTGCCGGCGTTGCTCGATCTTCTCTATCAGCTCTTCACTATCGAGACGGACTTCGCGGTGAAGCCAGAGCGGCACGCCCGTGGCCTGCGCCTGCTACTGGGAGCCGTCCGTCGTGGCCGCGCCTACGTGGCCGTAGCGGAAAACCAGAGACAGGTGGTGGGAATGGCGACGGTTCAGATTGTAGTCTCTACGGCAGAAGGCGCACGCTCGGGCTGGATCGAGGACGTGGTGGTGCGGGAAGATATGCGCGGAGCCGGCATTGGAACACTGTTGATGGCCGACATCGCGCAATGGGCACGGGCCAACAATCTTGCGCGACTGCAACTGCTGGCCGATCGCCGCAACCGACCGGCCCTCGCCTTCTACGACCGGCTCGCCTTTCAAACCACCAACATGATCTGCCTGCGCCTCGCCTGCCCCAACAGAGGCCAGCCCACGGAAACAGCCGCGTACGCGCGGAAGCCACGATGATCAACCTGAAATGTCACCCATCAGTACAGGACCACCAACGGAACTCCGGCGACTTGCCAGTTTCCCGCAGATGTCTCGACCAGAACCACACGGCGTTCCGCATTCATTCATCTCCCGCAACGACCTGTCCTTCAAATCAGTCCATCTTTCCGCCGTACGTCCGGATTGTTTCGGCAAGATGACCGGCCCAGGGCCCACCCGTTTCATCCCGTATGATTTCGGTCAGATAGCGCCTTCGCGGAGATCCCGTCCGAAGTGCACACTGTTACGGCAAATTGGCCGTCGGGAAATACGTTGTTAACCGACTATGAGTATAGTTGTTCGTAACGAAATCCAACAGTCCCGAATCCAAAGCGCATCGGCAGTAATCAACAACAGCGAGAGAGGAACAGAACATGGAACCAACATCGGCAACAGGCAACGGCAGTGCTGGGAAAGGCTCTGTTCGACCCACACTGGGTCTGACGGGCCTGACCGTAAATGCCATGGCGCTAATCGCGCCGGGCGCTTTCTTGTGGCTCACCTATCAGATGCAGTCTCTCTACGGCGCACCGCTGGCCGGCTCGTCTATGTGGTTCGGCATCGTGGCGGCTTTGCTGTTGTGTTTTGCCACGGCCATCAGCTACGCCGAACTCTCCAAGCTCTATCCTGGGGCTGGCTCGTCGTACTTCTTCGCCGAACAGGCCTTTCTCAATCACACCAAAGCCTATCGATTCGCGCGCATCGCCAAGTTCATGACTGGGTGGGCGAGTCACCTATACTACTGGGTGTATCCGGGCTGCATGGTCGGTGTGACCGCCATCCTCAGCGGTTATCTGCTCAATCAGTTCTTCCCCAATACCTTCAGTGGGTCTATCAACAGTCCCCTCTTCATGATTCTCTTCTGTGTCGGCTTTGCCTTCGGCGTGGCCTACATCGCGTTCCGGGGCGTCACGGGCACCACGGGTGTGAACGTGGCGATCAATATCGTCCAGATCACTGCTCTGCTGGTGTTTTCCGTGATGGCCATCTCGTACCGCGTAAACCATGGCGAGGGCTCGCGCGCCTTCCAGCTCGTCAATGGCATACCGGTGGACTACAACGTCGTGCAGGAACCGGTACTAGAGGACGGCAAGCCGAAGCTGGACCCCACCGGTCAGCCGATGACTGCGCCAAAGATGGACGATGACGGCATGCCGGTGCCCGAAATGAAGGATGGCAAGCCGGTGCCCTTCACCATTACCTACGCCGCCGGCGAGGCCATGAAGATGGAGCCGATCGACGCTGACCATCCCACGACGCTGACCCCGCACTTCAAGTTCCACGACCGGGCTTCCTCGGTGCCGGCGCCCCATGGATTCTCGCTGATCGTCATTCAGGCCTGCATCGCCATTCTCATCCTGGTCGGGTTCGAATCGGTAACTTCAATGGGTGAGGAGGCACGCAACGCCAAGCGCGACATTCCACGGGCCGTGCTGCTGTCGCTCGGTATTCAGGGCATCTTCTGCTACCTGATCGAGTATTTCGCGGCAAACTACTTCCTCAATCAAGGGTACACCATGACCAATGCGGCCGGCTCGGGGGCACCTCTGGGGGACATGATGGTCATAGTGGGCACCTGGCTCTTCGGAAGCTATCAGGCAGGTCGCGCCTTCATGCTCGTGCAGGCGCTCACGGTCTTCCTGGCCCTCATCGGCACCACCCTGTCCTGTCTGAGCACCGGGGCGCGGGTGACCTACGCCATGGGCCGCGACGAAGAGATGCCCGCGCACTTCGGCATGTTGCACGGCAAGACCCTGACCCCCTATCGCTCGATCTGGATTCTTGCGGCGATCTCGGCGGTCATCGGCATCATCACGGTGTCACTGTACCTCGGTGGTACTACACCTTCCGCGCTGGAGCCCAAGTTCCAGAACCTCTGGTACGGCTTTGGCGTATTCAGCCCGGAGACCTACGCCAAGTTGCCCAACTCGCTGGTCATCGTAACCCTGGTGAGCAACTTCGGCACCTTCTTGTTGTACATGATGACCTGCCTCGTGGCGATGGTCGCTTTCCGTGAGCACAAATCGTTCAACGGATTCAAGCACCTGTTCATTCCGCTGTTCGGCCTAGTGGCCAATTTGCTTTGCATGCTGTTCTATTTGGTGGGGCCGTTCATGGTCGCGGGTATGAGCGTGAAGGAACCGTATATCGCCCTCGGGGCCTGCGCTGTCTGGGGCGTGTACGGGGCAGTGTACTTCCTGCGCAACAGCAAGGCCAAAGCGCGGGCGGTGATGGTGGAGAAACCCGTGGTCGGTGCGGGGCAGGTGCCCGCGTAGAGGGAAGTGAGTGCGGGCGTCGCCCCTCTCCCTTGGGGGCGGCGCCCGCCTCTCGGTCGAAGGAATTCGCATGTCGCTCAGCAATGAAGCAAATGTACACGCTGCGGAGGGCAAGCGGCTCTCCTCTGCCCCGGCCGATCTGTCGCGGTCAGCGGCAGCCGTTTTTGCTTTTGACATGGCGGCGCTCAGTCATCCGGGAACTGAGCGCGGCGACAATGAAGACTCTTGTGTAACCCACCGTGAAGGCGAGCAGTGCGGTCTGGTTGCGGTGGCCGACGGCGTGTCTAGCTACGATGGCGGCGAGGTGGCCAGCCAACGTGCCACGGAGGTGTTGGTACGCTCCTTCAAGGAGCAGGGGCCCGGTGTGGCGACTATGAAACGGCTGGTGCGCGCGGTTCAGCAGGCCAACATCGAGATCTACGATACGGCGGTGGTGGTACCGCAGTTGCGCCGGATGTGCACAACCTTGACCGCGCTAGCGCTCGATCGCGGCGAGGCACTGGCTGCCCATGTCGGCGACAGCCGTTTGTACCTGATCCGCGAGGGACAGATTCTGCAACTCACCAAGGACCACACTTTGGCTGCGGAACGCGCCGGCCTTGGACTCATCAGCAAGAAGCGCCTGCCCGACCATCCGGATCGCTGCGTGCTCACCCGCAGCGTGGGGCGCGAACTCATCGTCGGTGTCGACCGCATCACGCGCGAACTGGTCCAAGATGACGTGCTCATCGTGTGTAGCGATGGCCTCTACAATGCACTGGACGAAACCGAGTTTCCGCGCATCGTTGCAGATCTGGATGCGTCCACCGGATGTCGCGCCCTCATCGACGCGGCCAACAGCATCGGCGCGCTTGACAACGTCACTGCGGCCATGGTGCGCATTACCCAGGCGCCGGCAAAGCCGGAGCCGGCGGGGGGACTTGCCAATCGTCTACGACGCTGGTTCCGCTAAGGAAGGATGTGCCCATGAAGAAGATCGAAGCCATCATCAAGCCGTTCAAGCTGGATGATGTTAGGGACCGGGTCTTTGAAGCAGGCGCGCGCGGCATGACAGTGTCCGAGGTAAGGGGATTTGGGCGAACCGGTGGCAAGAACGAGGTCTACCGGGGCTCCGCCTACGTGGCCGACTTCCTGCCGAAGGTCCGCATCCAGTGTGTGGTCGAGGATGAGCAGGTGCGACCGGTGGTGGATGCGATCATCGCGGCTGCGCGTACGGGGAAGATTGGCGACGGAAAGATCTTCGTTATCCCGGTTGGAGAGGTGGTCCGAGTTCGCACCGGCGAGCGCGGCAAGGACGCAATCTAGTGGATCAAAGGGAAGGACCGTTCACTGGGCGAATGCAGAACAGGAGCAATAGACAAATGTGGTACCACTACAAGAGGATGTTCATACCGGTGCAGCTGGCGATTGGTCTAATCTGCTGGATGATCTACCGTGCCGCCGCTCCCGATCCAGGGCCAGCTGCAACCGCCTTCATGGTCATGCAAGTGGGCGCGGTAGCTGGCTCGCTCTGGGTCAATCGCCTGCGAGGAGGGCTGACCTCTGGGGACTCGCGGTTCCTCAACTAGGTGTGAGTGGAGAGGATTCCGCGTGGCGTGCTCAGTTCCATGGTCCGAGCGCCGACAATTCCCCCATCTGCGCGATGTTTGTTGGCCAAGGAAACGCAGGAGAGAACAGCGGGTTTCCACACGGTTTCCGGCCGGCTAAACTAGGGCAAATACAGGCCTGGCCCTATTGCAGCTTCGATCGTAGTCTGCTTCTATTGGCTTGGTGTTCGTAATCAAGGAGAAGGAAATGCGCAACTTGATCGTTTCGGTTTTCGCTTTCGCAGTTGCTGTGACTCCGCTCGCAGTATTCGGGCAGACGGAGACGGCGCCCGCGCCGGCCGCAGTGCCTGAACAGACCACGCCTGCGCCGGCAGCGCCCGCGCCGGCAGCACCCGCTTCGGCAGCACCCGCTTCAGCGGCACCTGCCGCACCGGCAGCGCCGATTGTGGCTCCGCCGATCGCATTCACCTGGGAGGCGCTGGTGGACACCTACTACATGTACAACTTCACCGGAGATCCGTCGACCCAGGGCCCGGGGGCGCCTCGTCAGTTCGATGTGGCGGCCAACAGCTTCTCACTCAACTACGCCAAGCTGGGCGTAGGCGTTGATACGGAGTATGTCGCCTTTCGTATGGACCTGGGCGCGGGTCACACGGCCGCCATCATCAACGGGGCCAGCGCTGGAGCGAGTCCGTCGGACCCGAACAATCCTGCGAGCGCGCTGTCCAAGAGTCAGTATGGCAATGATTTCCTCGTGCAGCAGGCTTTTGCCACCATCAAGCCGACGAAGTGGCTAAGCGTGGACGCTGGCCGCTTCGTGACCACGGCCAGCGCCGAGGTCATCGAGTCCAACAAGAACTGGCTCTACAGCCGTTCCATGTTGTTCTATGGTGTTCCCCTGCTGCACACCGGTTTGCGCGCCAATGTGACAGTAAACCCGTCCTTCAAGCTCCAGGCCAGCCTTGTCAACGGCTGGAACAACGACCCTGACAACAACATCGGCAAGACCTTTGGTGCCAACGCGACCTTTGCCCCGCCCGATTCCGGTCTGAATGTCTCGCTGACCACCTATATCGGCAAGGAAACAACCCCTGGCTCAGGCGGTGACACCAGAATTCTGATTGACGGCGTGGTCACCAAGGATATCGCCCAGGCATCAGTCGGCCTGAACGTAGACTATTTGAAGGACGGCACTCCCTACTGGATCGGTGCGGCTGCTATGGGCAAGTACGCCTTCACCGACCTGTTCAATGTGGCCGCGAGGTTCGAGTTGGTATCGAGCAAGAGTGGCGGCTACACCTCGGCATTCCCCGTCACAGCCCCCGCCACCGCCTACACCGGCGACGCCGTCCTCTACGAGGGCACCCTGATGGGTGGCCTCACCGTGGCCAAGCACTTCGAAACCCGGCTCGAGCTACGAGGTGATTTTTCCGACCAGGACCTGTTCAACAAAGGCGGCGTGGCCCGGAAGAACCAGTTCACCGGCTTGGTCGCCTTCCTGGCCTATTTCTAGCCGGTTCGCATTCGGCGCAGGCGAAGAATCTTCCCTCTCGGAGCCTTCCGCCCGCGCCGAGTTCGTTGCGCACATGTCATAGGATGGAGTCATACCAGCGGGCGTCGGCACGGGTGAACACCACTACGATGCTCGCTGGACCGTGATTATGATGATCGCTACTAGAGCCAACCGGCGCCGAGCAAAGCGCGCACGCGACACCGCCCGTTTCGCCGAGGAATTCTTCGCGCTGACGGGCTTTCGTCCCGTCGCGGCCTACCGAGAGTACTTGCCGTACTATTTTCTCGCCCGCTCGGTGCCCTCGCCGGGCGAGCTGGTTGCGCGATTCAGCGGACGCCTGCACACGCGCACCGGTAACGCCCTTCGGCAGCAGGACCCCGGCCCCGCCCACTGCGAAGGTTGGACCTACGGCAAGCTACTCGACCTGCGTGGCTTTGGCGTGTTCTGTCTTCTCGACGTCATGCGAGCACTGCGGTACTCGCGCTGACAGTTTCCAGGGAATTCCCACCTACGGCGACTCTAGGTACGGCTTGATGAGGCCATACTTCGACTGGTTCACCGTGACCCAGTCGTCTTTGAGGATCCCTTCGGTGTCGCCCGAGTTCGGATTCATGCTCCAGAAGGTCCAGCTCGCTTGCTTGCCGAGATAGCCCATCAACGTCGTGAGCCATTGGTAGGGCACCGAACTCGGATCGGCCGCAGACGCTTCTTTGATGCCGAACTCGCCGATGAAGACGGGCGCAATGCCTTGCTTGTACACGAACCAGAATTTGCTGTCCCAAATACTGGGCATATTGCCAGGGAAGCTCGCGCTCGAGAACCAGGGCTGGGCATAGACCTCCGGGCCGTATTCGTGGGCGGAGTACCACAAGTGGTCTGACGGGATGTCGGTTTCGCGGATGGGGCTGTCGTGAACGCCCTCGAGGTTGCCGCCCCACCAGTAGTTGTCGCCGCGGTAGTTCTCGACGCCTTCAACGATGATGGTGAGCGCGGGGTTGACCGCCAGAAGGGCTTGGCCCGCCTTGACCGCGGCCTTGCGCCAGTCGGTGGTGCCGTACCCGGCCTGGTCGTAACCCCACGTGGCGGGTGGCTTCATGCCGCTCGACATGTTGCCGTGGGGCTCATTCTTGAGATCGGCGGCGACCACGGCGGGATTCTCCTTGTAGCGGTCGATCAAGAAGACCCAGTCCGCGATCCAGCTCGTCTCCGAGTACGTGCTCGTGTACCACAGCGTCTCGTTCATGTACCCGTCGTGGGCACGCGAGTGGTTGTCGAGGATGACCTTGAGCCCGACACGATTGCACTCGTCGAGGATCTTGTCCATGACCTCAATCGACGAGAGACCGTCGAGATCGAGATTCATGCCCAATTCGTTGGTGTACGGGTCGGTGCCGTAGGCATTGATTTGCATGCCGCTTGGCACGGCGGTCAGCATGTCGTTGCACCAGGGCAGCCGAATGCTGTTGAAGCCGAGATCTTTGATCTGGCGGAGCATCGAGCGGTAGTCGCGGGCCCAAAGTCCGTGCGGGGAGAAGTTGCCGGTCTCGAAGCCGAACCAGTTTACGCCCGTGAGCCGTGGCCCCGCGAAGCAGCTCGCGCACGGCGACGGTCCGGAATCGCCCGGGTTGGGCGGGGGGCTGCTGGACGAGTCAACGGACGAGGCCGCAGCCGAGCAAGCGGCCACCATCAGCAGTGCGCCAAAGATGGTCACGCGACCAGCGCTTTCGGTTGGCAAACGGAACATGGCTGCGCAAGTCTACTCTATCGCGCGCCCGATCCCGATCTATGTCGCTACGCGTGCGGGTAGGCCTGCGAACCCATTTCGAGGGAATCGAGCCCGGTCCACTCCACCTCGGATGGCACGCGGTTGCCCATGATCCGGTCGAGCAGGCGGAAGAACCCGTAGGCGAGCGCAAAAACCACAATCGCGTTGCAAACCACGCCGATCAATTGCGCCACGAATTGACTGGCGTCACCGAACAGCAAGCCGCGCACCGGGCCGGCCACGCCGTTCCAGCCCTCGCCATAGCTGCCGTCGGCCAGCAGTCCCAGGGCCAGCGCGCCCCAGGCGCCACAGGCGCCGTGAACCGCGATGGCACCTACTGGATCGTCGATACGCAGGCGGCGCTCGAGCAAGGTCACCACCAGGAAGACCAGCGGACCGGCCAGGGCGCCGATGAGCACGGCGGCGGCGGGACCGACGAAGGCGCAGGGCGCGGTGATCGCCACCAGTCCGCCCAGCATGCCGTTGCAGGCCATGCCGATGTCGGGCCGACGCGACAGATACCAGGCGGTGGCCAGGGCAGAAATGGCACCAGCCGACGACGACAGCAGGGTATTGCTGGCCACGATGGCAATGCGACCGTCAGCGGCGTTCAAAGTCGAGGCGGTGTTGAAGCCGAACCAGCCGAAGGCCAGGATCAGCGTGCCCACCATGGCCATGGGCAAATTGTGTCCGGGAATGGCGGCCACGGTTTCGTCCCGCCGATATTTGCCCACGCGCGGGCCGAGGACGATTGCGCCGGCCAGGGCGGTCACCCCCCCGGTCATGTGCACGACCGACGAGCCGGCAAAGTCCACGTGGCCATGGCCGAGACCCAGGTTGACACCCATTTGGGCCAGCCAGCCGCCGCCCCAAACCCAGTTGCCATAGAGCGGATAGAGGAACATGGACATAAACAGCCCGTAGGCCAAGAAAGGCAGGAATCTCCAGCGTTCAGCCATCGCGCCAGTGGGAATGGTGGCCGCCGTGTCCATGAACATGGCGGCGAACAAGAACATGGCCAGGTTGACCGGATCATTGGCGACCGAAACCAGGGCGAACTTGCCCGCGCCAATGATTCCGTAGCTGTGCTCGCCGATGTGCAGACTGATCTCATGCGCCGGCGCCAGGGCCGCACCCAGGCTGGGCCAGCCGTGCACTCCCCCCAACATCAAACCAAAGCCGCACAACCAGAAGCCCAGTACCCCCACGGGATAGATGATCATGTTCATCGCCATCGTGTTCACTGCGTTCTTGGCGCGCGTGAATCCCGTCTCCATCATGGCGAATCCAACCTGCATGAACATCACCAAGAAGGCGCCCAGCAGCACCCAGGCCAGGTTGAGCGCGTGTTCGAGGGGTAAGGCTGACATGCTACAAGCTCCTAGTTTCAGATGGGAACCTGGGCTCCCCACGCGATTTGCCCGGTGTGGTTCGGCCCGGCCCAGTTCGGTGGGGGTGACTGCACCAGATGAGCGTCGTGAGCCCGGCCAGAACTAGCACCACGATTATCGGCATGAGCAGCCGTCGCGGCACGGAGAAGCGGCGGCGCGCGCGGCCCTGCTCCGGGTCATAGGGCGGCACTGCCGCGGGGTTGCGCAGATCGGCCAGCAGTTCGGCCGCCCCGGCGTAGCGATCGCGCGGCGAACGTTCCAGGGCCTTGAGCAAAATGGCTTCCAAGCTTCGATCGAAGCCGGGCACATAGTAGCTGGGCGGCGTGGGATCCTCGTTAGCTTTGGCGCGCAGGAGGGCATGCGGATTGGCAGCGGAATATGGCAATTCCCCGGTCAGCATCTCGTACAAAATGGTGCCGAGCGCGTACACGTCGGTGCGGGCGTCGCCGCGCCGGCCGCCGATCTGTTCGGGCGCCATGTAGTCGGGGGTACCGATGGTGTTGGACAGCCCGGCCCAGGTCAGCCGCCGCGCTGAAGCGTCGAAGGCAATCCCGAAGTCCAAGATCTTGGCGCACCCGGCGGCGTTCACCAGGATGTTTTCCGGCTTCATGTCGCGGTGGACGACCTTGCGCTCGTGCATGTACGCCAGGGCTTCGCACACTTGCATGGCCAGGCTGAGCGCGGTCTCAGTTCCCATCGGCTTCTTCTCCTGCATGAGAGCGCGCAAAGACTTCCCGTCGACGAATTCCATCACGATGTACATGCGGCTCTTCTCCTTGGGCCGCAGCACGCGCACGATGTTGGGATGTTCCAGGCGCAACCCCAGCTCTTCCTCGCGCCGGAAACGCTCGTAGAACACCACATCGCTCTCGAATTGTGGGTGCGGGATCTTCAGCACCACGGTTGCGCCGGTTGCGCTGTCAATGGCCTTGAAGATCGACGCCATTCCGCTGCGCGCCAGCACGTCGGTGAGCTGGTACTGATCGAGGCGTTCGCCCACGCTCACTTCGCGCATCAGGACGCAAGTCCGAGGCAATCCATGCGGGCCATCTTGAATGTCGATCGCCAAAGAAGCAAATGCGCCTTAGGGCTCGTCAGAGAATAGATGCTACGAGTTGGGCGACGAGGCGCCCGGCTGGCGAGGCGCGAGGAGGAGGAATACTCGACGTATTGCGACGACGAGCAACGACGCCAGCCGGGATGGATCGGCGTCCAAATCGTTGCAGATTTTCTCTGACGAGCCCTTACCCGCAAAACGCCGGCTACGAACATTTCACCGGCCGGAAACACACCGGCAACGCAATTGGGTGGATGCTTGCCTGCAATCCGTATGCTCGCTCCCAAAGCCAGCAATCGCCGAGAGCAGCGCGAACGAGACAACGCCCGTTTTGCAGAAGCGTTCTTCGCGCTGACCGGGTTTCGTCCCGTCGCTCCCTATCGGGAGTTCTTGCCCCCTGACTTTCTTGCCCGCTCGATACCCTCCCCAAGTGAGCTGGTCGCGCGCTTCGGCGACCGGCTGCACACGCGCACCAGCAACGCCCTTCGCCAACAGGACCCGGACCCCGCTCACCGCGAGGACTGGACCTACGGCAGCCTGCTCGATCTTCGCGGTTTTGGCATGTTCTGCCTGCTCGATGTCATGCAAGCGTTGCACGAATCTGGGTTCGTCTTCCATCCGGCGCCATCCTCGCTTCCCACTACCTCGCGCAAGGAACGGTGAAGCTGAAACGCGTGCCCTGGCCCGGGGTGCTCTGCACTTGGACCGTCCCGCCCATGGCCTCGACCAGATGCTTGACAATGGACAGGCCCAGCCCAGTCCCGCCCATGGCGCGCGAGCGCCCTGGATCGCAGCGATAGAAGCGTTCAAACAGCCGCGGCAAGTGGTGGGCTTCGATGCCCGGGCCGTCGTCGCTGACCGTAACTCGAAGCTTTCCCCCTGCCTCCTCGGCTGCCACCACGATGGACGTGCCCTCCGGGCAATACTTGACGGCATTGTCGATCAGATTGGACAGCACCCGCTCCAGCGCGGTGGCGTCGCCGCGCACTGCCGGCAGATTGGGCGAAAGCGCGGTTGTCATGCGCATGCGCTTGCCCCCAGCTCGCTCCTCATAGAACCCCATGGCTCTGGCCACCACACCCGCAAGATCGAACGTGTCGCTCGCGAGACGAAACTCCTTGGATTCCATGCGGGACAGTTCCAGGAGATCCTGGACCAGATCGCCCAGCCGCCGGGCATTGCGCTCGATCATGTCAACGAACGATCCGGCTGCTACGGGATCGGTCCGCGCCGCTGTCCGCAGGGTCTCAGCCGCCGACATGACGGCAGCGATCGGCGTGCGCAGTTCGTGCGACACGTTGGCCACGAAGTCCTTGCGCACGGTCTCCAAACGCCGTACCTCGGTTACGTCAAAAAGCACCACCAGCACGCAGCGAGGCTCCCCCGACAGACGCGTGGCATGAAGCAACAAGCGGCGCGGTCGCAGGCCAGCCACCTCGATCTCGCCGGTGACTGGCTCCTGACCGGCAATCGCCGCGTCCACCAGGATCTGCAGCTCGGCGTTGCGCACCACCTCGATGGCCGGGCGCCCCACGGCGCCGGGGTCGAGCAACAGCAGCTCGCGCAGCGATCCGTTGAAGCGCAGAATGCGTCGCTCGCTGTCGAGAACCAGCACACCCTCGCGCATGGCTTCGAGAATCCGGCCGAGCAGATCGCGCTCGTCGCGCAGCTCATGCAGCGAACGCGACAGGTTTTCGGCCAGATGATCGAGTGCGCGGCCGAGCTCGCCGACTTCGTCGTGCGCGTCGAGGCGACTGCGCAAATCCAGCTCTCCCGCGGACATGCGGCGGGCGATCGCGGTCACCCGGCGGAGCGCGCGCGACAGCAGCACGACCGCACCGCTCGACATCAACACCGCCGCTAGGAGCGCCACCAGCCCTCCGGCAATGAGAATCGCGCGCAGGCGCGTCACCGCCTGGTCAACGTCCACCAACGCCAGGCTCAAGCGCGCCACCATGTTGCCCGGTCCTGCGACCGGGGTGGCCGCGTACAACAAACGCCGGCGTAGCGTGGCAGAAAACCGAATCTCGTCGGTGCGTTGACCTGCCAACGCCGCTCTTACTTCCGGTCGGCTACCGTGGTTTTCTACCCGCGCGAGCGCCTCCCCCGACAGCTCGGAGTCGCCCTTGACCACACCCTGCCCATCGATGAAGGTCACGCGCGCGTTCGCCAAGGGACCCAGCCGATCAGCCAGGGCGTCCCACGCGGCATTCGTGTTCTCGCCCGTCGCGGCCAGAACCCGCGCTTGCTCGGCCACCAGGGCCAGGCGAGCCGACAGGTCAGCGCGAATGCGCGCCAGCAGATCGTTCTCGATGGCCGGGCGCACATACAACTCGCCAGCCGCCAGGGAAGCTACGATGAGAGCCAGCGATACCGCGAAGAGCTTGGCCCGAATGCCCAGCTTCACGACCCATCCCCTGGCTCGGCCGCGAACCGGTACCCGACCCCGCGCACGGTCTCGACATAGTCGCCGGCCGCGCCTAGCTTCTCGCGCAGACGTTTGACGTGGGTGTCGACCGTGCGGGTATTGTTTTCCGGATCGGCGTCCCAGACGTCGTCGAGCAGAGTGCCGCGCGACTGCACCCGCCCCCGTCGCTGATAGAGGGTCCACAGCAGCCTCATCTCCAAGGCCGTGAGCGCGACTTCCTTGTCGTCGACCCAGGCGCGATGCCCGGTGTAGTCGATGCGCAGCCGGCCGAAGACCACGGGCTCGGCGAGTTCAGGCTCGCTGCCCGTGGGCGCCCGCCGGAGCACGGCCTGCACGCGCAAAAGCAGCTCGCGCACGCTGAAGGGCTTGGTCACGTAGTCGTCCGCTCCCAGCTCCAGGCCGACGATGCGATCGATCTCGCTGCCCTTCGCAGTCAGCATGATCACGGCGACGTGGCGCAGCCGGGCGTCGGCCTTCATCGCGCGGCACACATCCAGACCGGCAATATCGGGCAACATGAGGTCAAGCACGACCAGATCCGGGGGCCGCTCGCGCGCAAGTGCAAGTCCCGCATTCCCGCGCTCAACTGCCGCCACGTCGTGACCTGCCTGCCGCAGGTTGTATTCGAGAACCTGCCTAATGTCCGCTTCGTCCTCTATGACCAGTATGCGTGGCATGCCCGCGTCCTATCTACCACTTGCGAGCGCGCCCTACACGACTGACTTCATCCATCGCCGCCCGCGTCTTTGTCACACGATCGTCACAGAACTGTAACGCAACCGCCGCCGAGAACTGGCTCACTGGCTTGCAGAACATGTCCGACAGCGAAGCCAGTTCGCGACAACGCGGTCGGTGTGACCGCGCCGCCCGCCGGGGCGTGATCCAGCCATGAGCGCTGGTCATCTGTTGCTCGTGGTAGTGGTGGTGGTGGCCGCACTCGGGTTCGATTTCATCAACGGTTTTCATGACGCCGCCAATTCGATAGCTACTATCGTGTCCACCCGCGTGCTCACACCATTTCGGGCGGTGCTGTGGGCGGCGTTCTTCAACTTCATCGCCTTTGCCCTGTTCAAGCTGCACGTGGCCAGCACCATCGGCAAGGGAATCATCGACCCCGCCGTGGTGGACATGGCAGTCATTATCGGCGCCCTGGCCGGCGCCATCGCGTGGAATCTGCTCACCTGGTGGTGGGGGCTGCCGTCCAGTTCGTCGCACGCGCTGGTGGGCGGGCTGATCGGGGCAGGCGTCTCCAAGGCCGGCCTCGGCATCCTGGGGTGGAGCAAGATCGGCGCCACCGCCGCGTTCATCCTCATCTCTCCACTGCTCGGGTATTTCGGGGCAGCCAGCCTCATGGTCGGATGCTCGTGGCTGTTGCGCAAACAGACCCCCGGCCGGGTGGACCGGTGGTTCCGGCGCTTGCAGTTCCTGTCCGCCTCGGCCT
>PMJO01000049.1 GCA_003158455.1 Myxococcales bacterium
CACCACCGGGTCACGCACGAATGCAGCGAGATCCACCTCCGCGCGCGCCAGCGAGCCTTTGGGCGCCCCGAGACGGCAGCCTTCACGCGCGCAGCGCACCCGGTCGGCGCTGCCATGCACCTTGACTAGGTCGAGCGAGCCGGCTTGCTCGTGCAGGGTGTCGATATTCTGGGTGATGAGGAGGAAGCGGCCGCCTGCGGCTCGCTGCCAGGCTTGCAGCGCCGCCAGAGCCAAATGCGCAGGATTGGGGCGCGCAGCGAACACGAGATCGAAACGGCTGATGTACCAGCGCCATGAGCCGGCCGGATCTTCACGGAAATAGCGAAACGTGCCCAGTTCGGTCACATCGCGCTTCCACACGGCGCCCGGATCTTGACCACGGAAGGTCGGGATGCCACTTGCCAGGCTGATACCTGCGCCGGTCGTAACCACGATCGCCGACTCGCGTGCGGCCTGCAGCGCCTTCACAAGCGCATCGGCGGGACCTGACATGGGTTGTGTTTACCCGGCGGGGCTCTGGTCGGCAATTGGCAAAGACCTTGTCGGATATCTCTCCCCCACCGAGGTCGAGATCGCAGAAGACCTTACCCTCGGTGAGGTCGTCAGCAAATGGGTCAGCCGGTGATGTACTGGGCGAGTTCATGGGAGACCAGCAAGGCGTCGGCGTGCGACCACGTCGAAGCTGTAGGGTCTACTGACATGGCAATTCTAGGGACAGACACGCCGCCGGTGTCGAACTCAACAAGATCGTCCAGGCGGTGAAATGGCTCGGCGAAAGGCGCCGAGCGGCCTTCTGCAAAGCCTCCGAGGACGCCGAGAGCATGGAGGACCGCCTGGTAGCCAGCGCGGCGCTCATTCACCTCGGCGCTCCCGGTGGCGTCGAAAAGATGATGTCAACGCTTGATGGGGCCGTCGCGGAAAACCGAAATCTGCCCGCCATTGCAGGCACGATCCTGCGCACGCTCACAGACGCAGCCGTTCTCGATGGCATGCGCAAACTACTTTTCAAACCGGCTGGCGATGTGCTCGGTAGCCTGCTTCTGCCGCTTCTTGCCCAACAGGGCGTGTTGTCGTCTGAGCAGCTTTTGCAGTTTGTGAGCCATCCGAGCGATGACTTTGCGGTACCTGCTGTGGAGGCGCTGGCCTGGTTTGGCGACGCTCGCGATGCCCAGCTGCTCTTGGCCTCGGCACGCAAGACGCCCACGCTCAGGCGGGCGAATGCCTTGCTTTTCGCGGCGGTCACACTCGGCTCAGTCGAGGCACTGGCAGAGGTGCGGGCACAGCTGCCGGAACGAGTCGCCAGCAGCCATCATCTGGTCGAGGCGCTCGCAATCGCTGGAGACAGTTCTGATGTGAGTCGGCTGATCGCGCTGGCCGAGCAGCCGGGCGTCGACGCTGACTATCTTCTTCTTGCGGCGGCAAACCTGGGCTGCGCCGACACCGTCCAAGTGCTATCTGCTCTTGCGGGTCGCGTGCGCCGAGAGACGCTTGAAGAGGCCCGGCGCATGATCGTGGGAGATGGTTCCGCGCATCCTTCTGGCGATGCTTTGCCCGCCCCGGCGATCCGCAGACTGCGCGGCGAGCCCTGGTCAGTCTCCGGCCTGCTCTCCCGTCTAGCCGCGCCCAACGAGCCGGTTCAATCGCAGCGACGGTTGGCCTTGGAAATTCGCGTCCGCACCGGCCTCGCACCGCCGACCAAATTCCCGCCGCTCATGTCTGTTCCGACCCGCACCGAATTGGTGGCGAGCTGGACTGCCCATTTCGCGAAGGCCAACGGCAAGTTGGCACCGGGTGGCTGGTACTATCAAGGAAGGCCCGTGGAGCCCGCAGGCAGGGAGAAGGGAGCCCGGTGAGCCTGATCATCAATTTGACGAACTTCGAGGCCGCTCACGTCGTCGGGATGGGCCTCGACGGCAGTTGGCAGGTCATCGCCGTTGTGAAGGCCACATACACGTGGGACCGTACCGGCATCGTCAGTCCCGCTCCGCCCTTGCCTATCGGCATGCTCGACGAGTTTTTCGGCGAGCCTGCTTCCTCCGGGCTGCTGCGCGCCAGCGAGATCACGCCGGCAAAGCCGAAACTCGATGTTCTGCTTGCCGGAGCCATCGTCTTTCCACGCCCCGTGACAGAGACCCATGTGGAACTGGCAGTCGGATCCCGGCTGCGCAAGCGCGTGCGTGTTTTCGGGGATCGGATCTGGTTGCCTGGCCTGATGGCAGATGTGGTGCCATCCCGGCTTCGGCCGGTCAACCGGGTGCCAATCGCGTGGGAGCGCAGCTACGGCGGCGCCGATCCCAACGACGCGAAGTACACTGAACCCAGAAATCCAGCAGGCTCGGGCGTGGCCAGAAATCCGAAGACCTTGCATGGCCGGCCGGCGCCCAATTTCGAGGATCCCGACAAAGCCATCGGTGCGCTTTTCGGCAAACCGGACCCGGTTGGGTTCGGCCCCATCGCCGCGCACTGGCAACAGCGAGTTGCCCGGGCCGGCACATACGACGAGGCGTGGAAGAAATCGCGCAGGCCCTTGCCTCCCGAGGACTTCTCTCCCGCGTTCTTCAACGTCGCCCCCACCGACCAACAGTTGGATGAATACCTGCCCGGCGAGAAAGTCCACCTGATCAACATGACCACGGCGGTCGACGATCGGTTCGATCTGCCCGCCTTCACGGTGCCCATCGCGATCGTGTCAAGCGACGATCTCGCGGAGGGAACGGCCGGCGTTGATACCCTGACCATCGAGCCGGAAGAGCGACGGTTTTCTCTGTTGGCAAGAGTTCAGGCGAAGCTTCGCGATGGACCGCAATCGCTTGGCCGTATTGTCATCGGTGACATGCCCCAAGGTATGCGTTCCGCGATCGAGACAGGCCGCCAGTACCTTTGGCCGCGAAACCGGAGAACGGGGAAGTGATCGCGCTGGCAATCAAAGCGGTTGGCGCTATCACGCCGGTCGGCGAGGATGCCCCGGCGACGGTCGGCTCGCTCTTCGCGGAGGCGCTCGATGCGCTCCCGGCAGAAGGCACGGACGAAGGGCCAGTCGGAGCGGCGACACCTATTCCCGCCACGGTGAAAGGCATCGACCGGCTCGTGGCTTTGGGCGGATTCGCTCTGCGCGAAGCCACGTTGGACCTGGCCAAAGCGACCGAGATTGGCCTTGTCGTCTGCGCGCCCTCGGAGAAGGACGAGCCGGGATTCGTCGCGGAGGCTTCGTCTTTCCTGTCCCGGCTGGCTGCCGAATCTGATCTTGTCGTCGCCCCCAAGGCAAGCCGCGTCTTCGGCGCCGGCCCGAGCGCTATCATTGAAGCCCTGCTTTTTGTCCGTGCCACGCTGCAGGCGCGAGATCTGTCGGCCGTGTGCGTCCTTGGGGTGGACAGCCTGGTGAGCAGTACTCGGCAGAGGAAGGCACGACGGAATGGGTCCGGCCCGGTCGAAGATTCTGTGGCTGGAGAGGCGGCAGCGGCGATTCTGCTCAACAGTCGGCCGGGGCCGGACTCGCTCGCGATCTTGGCCGGCGTCGGGATGGCCGAGGAACCGTCGCTTGGCGCTCAGCCGAGAGAGCCCAATCTGGGCAAAGGCATCAAGTCGGCCATCGATCGGGCGGTGGCCGATGCCAAGTTGCCCAATGCCTTGTTTGCGGCGTTGGTTCACGACTTTCCTCCGTCGCAAGCCGGCTTCGAAGAGCTGGCCTGGGTCAAATGCTGCCCGTCTCTGCCCACGTCGCCGGGAGTTCACATTGTGTCGCCGCCTTTCTCCACGGGAGCAACCGGCGCGGCCAGCGGAGTTCTCTCGCTGGTCACATTGGCGTTCTTGATCGAAAAGCAGGTGATTGCCGATCCCGGCCTCTGCCTGTTCGCTTCGGGAGGCCCTCATCGGGACGTGGCGATTCTGACTCCGCCGCCGCACAGGAGGGCGGCGAAGAGATGAGGGGCACAGTCGGCGGCTCCGGGGCGCTATCCCCGACGCCGCGTTCGACATATATTTCTGCGAACCGGCCTGCGGCGCGCAAAATCGAATGAGAACATGGGCAAGGTCTACATCAACGGACGCGAAGCGGTTCACAGAGGCTGCGGCGGTATGGCCATTGCCTTTCCCGACGTGTGCCTTTGTCCCCCTGGGCCGCCGGCCGGCCCGGTGCCGGTTCCTCTCACCAACACCGTACAAGCCAAAGACCTCGTGAACGGCGCCTTAACCGTGCTGTTCGAGGGCAACCCAGCCGGCCATCGCGATTCCTACTTCGATACCTCCACCGGCAATGAAGTTTCGCGCAGCACCGGCGGTGGCATCGTCAGCCACGCCGTGCAAGGCAAGGCGTACTTCGGGTCGTGGTCCCCCAACGTCTTCATCGCAGGCAAGCCTGCCGTCCGCCACGGTGACCTCCTCACCCAGAACCACCTGGGCAAGCTGCCCGCCAACACACCGCCATCGGTCTGGATGTCAACGGTCAGCCCTGACCAGGCGCCCGTGCAACCCAAGAAGGTCACCAAGATTTTGCACGAAGGCAAAGAATGGATCGTCATCAAAGCGGTCGACCCAAACGGGAACCCCATGGCCTTTCGGAAATACCGTCTGACTACGCCAAGCGGAACGACAATCGAAGGCCGCACCTTGCTTGGAGGCATTGTGACCATCAATGGAATAGCCAAGGGCAAATGCAAGGTCGAATGGCTGGACGAGGATCCGAAAAGCTTGCAAAAGAAGTGAAGAGGGCCGGCCATGCGCAACTACAAGGTGAAACGGGGCGAATGCTTGGCGAAGATCGCCAGCGACTTTGGTTTGGCTGACTACCACGACATCTACGACCACCCCGCTAACGCGGAGTTCAAGAAGAAGCGCCCCAATCCGTTCATCATCAAAGCCGGGGACAGGATCTTCATTCCGGACAAGCAAGCCCCCAAGAACTATCTCTGCGAGACCGGCAAGGAGCACACCTTCGTCATGGCGCGGCCGACCAGCCGGCTTTCCATCTACGTCCGCCACAGGCACCAACCGCTTGCCAACAAGGAGTACATTCTTGCGGTCGGTGCTCTGAAGCTGGAAGGACGAACCGATGCGAACGGCTTCCTGAATCAGCCGATTCCTGCGTCGGCGACTTCTGCTGAGTTGCTCTTCCCGGACGACGACATTTCCTTTGACGTCAAGGTCGGCGATCTCGATCCCCTGACAGAGACTTCCGGCCTGATGCAACGCCTGGAGAATCTCGGCTTCGCTTCGGACGATGAGAGCGGATTTGTCCTTGATGATGGGGACGAGGAAATCGGCACGGCGACGACTGAGGCCCTGCGAAGATTTCAGGTCGAGCATGGGCTTGAAGCCACCGGAGAGATGGATGATGTGACCCTGACGCGCCTGCGCGAGGTACATGACAGAGGTTGAGCTAATCATGGAACCCGAGGAAGCCGATCCATTCGAGGCGCCCAAGAAGAAAGTCATCAGCGTCGCGAAGAACACCCCGGCGGTCGTCACGGTGGCAGGCACCGGCGGGGACTTGCACGACCTGGACCCTTTGTCAGCCCTGCGGATTCGAACCGCTGCGCAGGCCGGCGTCGATATGGGCAGAGAGGCACGCGTGGCTCTCATGCGGGAGATAGGCGCTCGCTTCGGCGTTCCACCCGAGGGTTTCCCGACCGGCCAGTCCCGGATCTACGTGGACGGCGACATCCGCTTTGAGCAGTTTCTGCGGCTTCTCTCAAAGGAGAAGCCAAGCAAGGCCGCATCCGCCAACCTCAAACGCGCAAAACAGCTGATCGACACGGATATCCTGCTGGTCCTGACGACCACTGCCCGTGAATATGCGCCGGCTCTGACAGCCAGGGGTTCCGAGGTCCGCGACAGCTTCAAGTTCGGTGGCCTCGATTTCCTCTGGGAGAGTAGAAGACATCTTGGTTTGCCCCGCGCCATCGTAGACAAGTGGGAGAAGGTCGAGCCGTACGAAAGCCTCGAAACGTATCACACGGTTCATCCAGCATTGATCCCCGTGCGCGACCAAATTCTCGGCTACGCCGCCCAGACCCGCTTGAGCTTTGCCAACTTCCAAGCGCATGCGAAGAGGGAGCTTGGACAAGCCGAGGGCCAGGGCTTGTTCGATGCCCTCAGCAAAGACGCGAGGATAGTGTGGCAGGCATACTCGTTTGTGGGCCCGGGCGGGGCGCCATTCGATCCCAAGGAGGGCCCGCATCACGGCAAGACGTTTGGTGTAAACGCCGCCCTCGGCTACCTGAGGCATTTGGCTTCCCAGGCCGGTGTCGCGTTGGAACTGAACGTGATTCTGACCAACCCATCCCTGCACCACACCGACTACGTCAAGATAGCGAAGGCACGTGCCATGGAGGCTGCTTTCCTTGAGCGCTTGCTCGACGAGACCACTGCCTCAGTCGAGGCGACCGCGGCACGATAGCACCGACGGAGGCGACCATGAATCGAGTGTTTGCAGGCACAGTGTTTTTCGTCGCGATTGTCTTGGAGCCAGTTCGAGCCGACTCAGGTGACGAGAGGCCGGTCGGCAGCGGCGGCTCTAGGTCAGGGACTGAGGCGAAGGAATCGTCCTCGGAATCCGCAGCGGAATGGAAAACCATCTTCACGCTGGATCAAGGCCCGAAGAAGAACAAGTGGTTCGCCGGCCTCTGGGCCTCCGAAACCGGGGATCTGTTTGCGGTGGGCCGGGAAACCATCGTTCATTGTTTCCGCGATGGCGCCTGCACGGTCCAAGATCTTCCCGAGCACTACTGTCCCATGGCGGTGTGGGGCCCCAGCCCCACCGACGTCTTTGCCGTTGGCTGGCTGGGTTTGATCCTGCACTACAATGGGAAGGAGTGGACGGTTGAAAACCCGATGGGGCCAAAGAGCTTCGCACGTCAGCGGCTTCTGAACAGGGTGGGGCCATTCCTTCCAGATGCGATTGTCGCGGGGGGAAGCACTCACGGCGAGATCAAACGAGTAGACGGCAAATGGGTGCCTTTGACCAAGGAGTGGAGCAGGGACAGGGACCTAGTAGTTGAGAATCCGGATGACGGCAAACGATGGAAGTCATCAGGGGTCTTATTCGATAGCGCCGGGCTTGTCTTTGATGAAGGTCCCGAAAACAGGGGTCCGTGCAAGACATCCGGCCTGGATAGTTGGCGGAGGGACAAGGCAGGTTCCTTGTGGATCATGTGCCAAGACCGCAGCACCTTCTGGCAGCAGGGCGAGACATGGGTGCCCGGCGGGCGAGCGCCCAAAGTCTGTTCTCTTGTAGGCAGTACGGAATACTGGAACGGCTCTGTCTTCCTATCGTGCGATAAGTGGCGAGGAAAGGAGCAGCTTTGGCGAACGCAAAGCGGGCAATGGTACAGGGAGCACCCCCCTGCTGTGATTCGAGACTTCTCAGGCACCTCGACCGCCCTCTACGCCGTGACCGACCGGTTGATCATCAAGAGGTCACGGTAGACACCCCGCGTCGGTTTCCAACCATGCCAACCCAGGACGACGAGAAGTGCCAAGACATCCCACGAAGCCAGGAGTTCGCGACATCTCGGCCACGACGGTCAGGTCACAGATCCCTTGACTCGCCTTCCCTCCCTCGCCATCGTTTACCGCATGACGGTACCGCGTAGTTTGCGTAGGGGCACAACGGAGTCGTTTCGCGGGTTCTCTGCTTGCTCTCCCTGGCTACCCTTGCCGGTTGTTTTGGGAATCCCATCAAGGTCAAGACCGGCGACGCTGCGGTTGCCGGACAGCAAGGTGACGGCAGCGGCGCGCGTGGCGAAGCAGGGCCTGCCGACGGGCATGGTCCGGTCGCCGACAGCAAGACCGCGACGGACGGACCTTCGTCGAACGGTGGAGCTGGCGGCAACGGTGGTACTGGCGACGGCAGCGTCGGCGACAGCGCAACCGGGGGTAGCAGTGCCGCCGACAGCGGGGTTGCTGATACGCCGGCGGCGCTCGACCATGCCCCGTCTCCCGCCGATCTCGGTCGCGACGTTCCGTCAGACGCTCCAATCTCGCCGCCCGACACGTCGGCCGACAACACAGTGCCGGTGCCTGACCTGGGACCGGACCAGAGACCGGGGGGACCGGATGTCGCGCCAGACCTCCCGTATGGTCCTGAAGTCGGGCCAGACTTGTCCCCCGCGAGCTGTGTGATTGGCGGAACCACCTACGCCAGCGGCGCTGCCAACCCCGCCAACACCTGCCAGATCTGCAAACCGGCGACCTCCCCGTCAAGCTGGTCGAATGCAGATGAAGGGACGTCCTGCAACGGAGCCCAGTACTGCAATTCCGGTGCGTGCAAGGCAGGCTGTTTTGTCTCCGGAACCTACTACGCAACCGGGGCGGCCAACCCGGCGAACGCCTGCCAGACCTGCCAGACCAGCTACGCACTGACCTCATGGACGACCAGCGCCAATGGCGCGAGTTGTGGCATCGGCCAGGTGTGCAGCGGCGGTACGTGCCAAAGCGGGTGCTGGATCGAGGGAGCCCTCGTCGGCAGCGGAACCACCGACTCATCGAACATTTGCCAGATTTGCAAGCCGGCTGCCAGCACGTCGGGCTGGTCCAGCAACACCGACGGTACGAACTGCGGCAGCGGAAAGATCTGCGGTGGAGGTGCTTGTCAGACGGGTTGTTACCTAGGCGGGACGGTCTATGCGACAGGGGCACTGAATCCCACCAATGGCTGCCTCAGTTGCAATCCTTGGGTTTCGACGTCCGCCTGGTATCAGGTACCTTCGGACTGCGCGACCATTGCGGCGCACAACGGCTTCACCTGCGCCACGGTGGGTGGAGTTGCCAAATGCTGGGGAAGCAACGGCAGTCCTGCCGGGCCAGGCATCGGGATCAGCGGCCTTCTTGGGAGCGGTCAGTCCTACGACCAAACCCCCTATAGTGCAGTGCCAATTGCGGTTAGTGGCCTCCGCACCGGCGTCCAGGCAGTATCCACCGGATCTGATTCGACTCATGCGTGTGCCCTGGTCAGTGGCGGCGTCGTGTGCTGGGGGCAGAACCTCTACGGTCAGCTTGGCGATGGCACCACCTCCGACAGAAATGCCCCGGTACAGGTAGTTGGACTCACATCGGGCGCCCTGGGTGTTGCCACGGGGCAGTACCATTCATGCGCACTTCTCAGCGGCCAAGTCCAATGCTGGGGCGACAACCGCAGTGGCCAGCTTGGGATATCCGGCAGCCAAGGGAGCACAACCCCAGTGACGGTAACGTCGAGCGGAAACACCCAGGCAATCGCAGTTGGCGGCACCCATTCGTGCGCCCTTGTTGGTGGTTCGGTCTGGTGCTGGGGAAACAACTCGAACGGCCGGCTCGGTAACAACTCCACAACAGATAGCTCCGTCCTGGTTGCGGTAGCAGAGCACCAGCAGGCCGGCGGGGACCGCCCAGGTCAGGTAGCCCCACGCGTGCGACATCACCAGGCGTGGTGTTCGCCCATAGTCGACGCAGAGGTCGATCGGCACGAAGGTCTTGAAGAGGTAAAACGTCAGTGCATCGCCGGCGACGAACGGCCGCTGCCACCATGAGGCCTCGGTCGATGCGGCGACGGCCTGAACCGAGTGGGTGATCCACGCGAATGGCACAGTACAGGCAGCCCAAATCGACGAAGCCACGGCGGCCCTACGCCAGGAAGTTCCGAGGACAATGCGATCGATCGCGAGCGCGACCATCGGCAATACCGCAGCGGCCGGCTTGCAAAGCATCGCGCATGTCACGAACAGAGCCGATGCTGCTAGCAGCACGCGCGACCTAGCGGAAGCCTCGTCGGACCCTTGTCGCGACAGAACCAGCGCATTCAGAGCAAGCAGTGCGAAGAAGCTGCTACTCAAGCCGCGCAGCTCGGAGATCCAGGCAACGCTTTCCAACTGCAGGGGGTGCAACGCGAAGACGAGCGAAGCGAGCAAGGCCACCGCTCGGCGTCGGGTAAGCCGCTGCACCAACAGGAAGCACAGCAGAACATTGGCCGCATGAAATGCCACGCCAACAACGTGAAAGACGCTGGGGTCGAAGCTGACGGTGTGGCCGACCGAGTGGTCCACGTGCGCAGGAACCTGAGCGAAGCGCGCAATGGTGGCTAGGATGGTGTAGGCGAGAGGGACGTAGAGTTGCTCGTAGGACTGTTGCCAGAGACTGGCAACGTTGTGCAGGCTCGGCGGGTTGAGGAACGGGTTTGCGTAGACATGAATGTCGTCGTCAAAACCGACGAAGCCGGCTGAAAAGGTCCGGAGGTAGACGACGGCGGTCCCTCCGACGAGGCCGAGGACGATGAGTGTGACAGTCGCGATCCGTTTCATGACCAGCAGGCAGCGCAGCCAAAGATGGCGCTTTCAGCGCCGGAGCGCAAGCGACGTCAGGCTCAACCCCGGACTAGGGGGCATGGATTCTTCGTTCGCATCTTCTTCGTTTTTCGCGAAGATGCGGGCTATGGTTAGTCCCGAAGGGTGGAATTCGTGACCGTGATACTCTCGCGTTGGTGCTGACGGTGCTGCCAACGTTCGCGACACTGGTCGTCGGGAGGGTGAGCGTGGCGGTGACCAGCCTGCCTCGTTACCATATCGTCCGGGTCCGACCACCAGCCCTTCGCGGACATCGCCAGTCTCGACGAGAAGGTGGACTTCTTGCGGCGGCAGCTTCGCGGCCGCGTGCACCTGGGCGGCGACCCGCCCAAGTGGGCGTGGGTCGAGTATCGGCTGGCCCAGGGAGGCTTCGCCGAGGGGCTGGCCGCGGCCCAGGCCGCCCGCGCCGGCGGTGGTTTCGCGGCGTGGAAGCGGGCCCTGGGAGGGGTTTGAGATCGTCTGCCAGAAGTGCGACGGGCGAGCGCAAAGCGCGAGGGGGTGGGGCGGGTTGTCCGTCCCGGAGTCCCGCGGGACCAGGCCCCGCTCCACCGCTGCCCGCTGCTCCGCCGCTCCCGGTTGGCTCCGCCACTGCCGACGGTTCCGCCGCTCCCGGCTGCTCCACCGGTTCCAGCGCTGCCCCCTGCCCCGCCAGCACCTGCTCTCCCCCCGCAGGTCGGCTGTGGCGTGACATATCCGCTTCAGCGCCAAGATCCCGCCGATCCAGGCGCCGCCAGCCACGACTCGCGCCCGCCGTCCTACTGAATTCCTTGTGCGCGCAAGATTACTTGGCTTATCGAACACGCCAGGCCGTCGCTGGATGCCGTTGGTGTCGAGACATAGTCGTTCTGACCGCGCGTATTGACCTTGCAGTCTGCGGCATCGGACGAAGCGAACGTGATCGTGGTATTGGTGAAGACGACTTCCGAAACTGGAGCCGACGAATATTCCTCGATCACGAAGTAGGCCAGATTTTGCGCCTGGCTCTGCATGTCGATACTGTACGTCACCGTTCTATTGGTCTGAACGTCAGTCACGGTCTGCGTCCAAACCGTCCCCGAGAGTTGGATGTCCATGTCGAGTGTGTCGCAAACGTTGACGGACATGACGGGACCGCCGCTGCACCCGGTATAGCCAGACACGTTTCCGTTCGTGTTTACGTATTGGGCCGATATCCACCAAGTAGAATAGGCACGCGGTTGCGTGCCCGGTGCGCAAGAATAACCCCAGGTTAGGACCGGTTGTAAGACGCCGTTGTTGATCGGATTGAAGTTGGCGCCGTCCGGGTCGAGGCCCGGCCACAAGAACAATGTGCCCGACGGCGGCGGCTCCGGCGGAACGACCATCGTGGTTTGTAGTCGCACAATCTGGTTCTTGGCATTGGCGGCAATCAACACGCTGCCGTAGCCGCTGACACGTCCGCCGGGGGCAGACGTTCCCACTTGCGTTGCTGGGGCCGTGTAGCAGCCCGTCGACGTGCTGCCGCCGGTGCCTCTTGTTCCGCCAGTTGCCGACGAACCGCCGCTGCCCGTGCTCCCTCCCCTGCCCGCAAGGCCGCCCGCACCGCCAGTTGCGAGTGTGCCGCCCGAGGTTTTCGCGCCGCCCGTTCCCGTCGCGCCTCCCGTCTCGGACGCTCCTCCAGTCCCGGTTCTTCCACCGGTGCCGGACGAACCGCCCATGCCCACTGATCCGCCGCTTGCCCCGCCAGCGGACAAAACGCCACCTGTGCTGGTCGCGCCGCCACTTACAATCACGCCGCCCGAGCCGGTTCGACCACCACTCGGGACGGTCGTGCTTCCGCCGGCCGAACCACCCGAGCCAAGCGCCGTGGTTTTGCCGCCGGTTCCTGGCACGCTGGTCGTCCCGCCGGTGGCAAGCGCGCCTCCAGTTCCGCTCGATGAGCCACCGCTTCCCGTTGCGCCACCGGTCTCGGTCGCGCCACCCGAGCCCACCGCGCCACCCGAGCCGGCTGTCGTACCAGAATCCGAACCACCGATGGTCACGGAGGCTCCGCCATCGCACGCGGCGACTACACAGATTGAAGCAAGGACGAGCCGTGACTTGAACACGCGAACTCCTTTCAAGAAGGGGGCTGGTGCGTCGACCTCCTGGATAAGGGCCATGGCAGCATCGTCCGACGCGTCATCGAGTTCAATTTGGCAGTGGCAAGCCGCCCTGGAAGTGGCTCACTTTCGAATCGCGCGGCGGCGGACCGAGCAACGCGCTGCTCGACCACCAGCCATTCGCGGACATCGCCAGGCTCGACGAGAAGGTGGACTTCTTGCGGCGGCAGCTTCGCGGCCGCATGCACTTGGGCGGCGACGCGCCCAAGTGGGCGTGGGTCGAGTATCGGCTGGCCCAGGGAGGCTTCGCCGAGGGGCTGGCCGCGGCCCAAGCCGCCCGCGCCGGCGGCGGTTTCGCGGCGTGGAAGCGGGCACTCGGAGGGTAGACAAGCGACGACGGGTCGGCGAGAAGTCCTCTGAAGGATGACGACACGCGGAGAAAAGCGGGCTTGTTCGGACTACCTCTTTGTGGATGGCCTTGCCGTAGGAAAAATGGCGCTTAATAGTGACTATTCTCCTAAACTAGTTGCCAACATGTCCCGCTTGCTTGATGGCCACTACCTGCTCCTGTTGGTGGCCGTGGTCGTGGCTACCTGCAATGACAAAGGAGCCTACCTATCGGGGCCGGGAGGGACGCTGGCCGTTGGCGCCTACCAACGTTTCTCCTACGGCGATGCCTGCGTCTACACCCCCGGCGGTAAAGTCCCCATACCCAGCTTCTGCAGCACCGAATTCGTGACCGAGGTGCTGGAGCTGAGTTCGTCCGATCCGTCGGTGGTCGAAATCATATCCGGCGCGGATGATCCGCGAGGTGCGGTGGGGCCGTATTCAAACACGATGGTAGGCAAGCAGCCCGGCCAGTCCACCCTGACGTTCAAGGGTCGCTTCAGCGACGGCTCGGTACGCCAAGCGAGCGCCACCGTTCGGGTGAAGGCTCCCGACAGCATCAAGTTGGTGGCCGGCTGTGGCGGACCTCCGGCGACCAATCTTCTGACCCCCGTGGATACCCAAGCGGTTTTCGATCTTGAGATTTATGCGGGCACCGAGAAGCTGGTGGGCTGGCTGCCGAATGCTGCGACCGCCGATGGAGTGACACAGGGAGATGGTTCCTCGGATGGTAATCGTGACACTTGGCAGGCACCGTCGACGCCAATGGCGCTGACACTCCAGTCGGCTGTGGTCTCGAAGGTCACTGGGACACTGACCGCGTTCGGGCCTGACCAGGTCACCGGTTTCACGATCACCGTTAGCGCCTTCGACGACCTTATGCGGGCAGCCTACACCGAGCCGGGCCACGAGTTCTACGTGCAAGGCATCGTCCTGGTGAAAGGGCAGTCCCCCTGTCAGAACCTTCCAGTGGAATTTCACAGCTCGACGCCCGACGTATGTTCTGGCCCTGCGGGCGAGACGGTCTGGACGGATAATGATACGGGCGATAGTACGGCGGTTGTGCGCAGCGAGGGCCTTTGCACCCTTGGTGTTTCGCTGCCGGGCGGGCCCGTTCTCACCACGAAGAGTTTCCCTCTCTTCCTTGTGAGTGCTGGGCCTTCCGGGTTGGAGACTCCCAGCAGCGGCTCCACCTGCACCATTGAGGGTGGCACCGCCTGCTCATTCACCTACGCCGAACCTGAGGTATGCAAGTCCGGGTACTGGGTCGAAAGGCCATCCTGTCCGGCGGACCAGGTGTGCGATTTCGTCCCCGACACCACGCCGGGATGCGTGGCCGGGGTCGTCTGCGCAAAGTGCCGCGGGCTCCGCTAGAGGCCAAGCAACCGAAGTGGTTCCAGCTTTTCCTTCAGAGGCGAGCCGGCGTTCTATCCCCGTTCCAGGTAGGTGTAGCCCGCCAGCCCTTCCTCGTACATGCGCAGCAGCGAGCGCGTCTCCTCCAGGCTCATGCCGTTGGTGCGCACGGCCTGCTCGGCAAAACGCCGCACGCGCGCCATCAGGTCTTCGCGCGCGTAGCTGACGTACTTGAGCACGTCGGTCACCGTGTCGCCGGTCACCACGTGCTCGATCTGATAGCCGCCGCCCGGCGCCAGCGACACGTGCACGGTGTTGGTGTTGCCAAAAAGGTTGTGCAAATCGCCCAAAATTTCCTGGTAGGCCCCGGCGAGGAAGACGCCCAGAAAATACCCTTCGCCATGGCTGTAGGGGTGCAGCTCCAGCACGTTCTTCACATCGCGCCGGTCGATGAAGTGATCGATCTTGCCGTCGGAATCGCAGGTGATATCAGCCAGCACCGCCCGTCGAGTGGGCTCCTCACCCAGCCGGTGAATGGGCATGATAGGGAAAAGCTGGTCGATCGCCCAGATGTCGGGCAGCGACTGAAACATGGAGAAGTTGCAGAAATAGGTATCCGACAGCGCGCGCTCCAGCCCCTCGAACTCCTCGGGCGCCTCGCGCATCTCGCGCACGACCTTGAGGACGCGTTGGCAGATGGCCCAAAAAATGTCTTCCGCAATCACCCGTTCGGTCAGCGACAAGCTGCCCAGCGAAAACAATGACAGCGCCTCCTCGCGATACTCCAGGGCGTCGTGGTACGCCTCGCGCAGGTTCTTGCTGGAAATGTCGCGGGCGGTGTCGAAAAGGTTGCGCACCAGACGCGAGACGTGATCAGGCAGCTTGTCCGGCGCCTTGCCCACGTCGAACTCACCCACGCCCAGCACGTCGATGGCCAGCACGGAATGGTGGGCGACCACCGCGCGCCCCGATTCCGTGACGATGGTGGGAGGGGCGACGCCAGCCGCGTCGCATACCTCCTGCAGGCCGAACACCAGGTCGTTGGCATACTCCTGCAAGGTGTAGTTCATCGACGAAGCGAAGTTGGTCTGCGACCCGTCGTAGTCCACCCCCAGGCCGCCGCCAGCGTCGAAGTACTTGAGCGGCGCGCCCAGCCCGACGATCTCGACGAAGAAACGGCTCGCCTCGCGCATGGCGTTCTTGATGGCACGGATGGCCGAGATCTGGCTGCCCAGGTGGAAGTGGATCAGCTCGAAGCAGTTGAGCATGTCGGCGTCGCGCAGGAAGCGCACGGCCTCGACCACCTCACGCGTCGACAAGCCGAACTTGGACCGGTCGCCCCCTGATGCCTCCCAGCGGCCCGACCCCTTGGACGCCAGTTTCACCCGGATGCCGATGCTGGGCTTGACCCCGATTCTCTTCGCGGTGGACGCGATGAGGTCCAACTCGGAGAATTTCTCTACCACGATGAGCACCTTGCGCCCGAGCTTGGAGCACATGAGCGCGGTCTCGATGTACTCCTCGTCCTTGTACCCGTTGCACACGATAAGCGCTTCTTCGTCGTCAAGGATGCCCATCACCGCCAGCAACTCGGGTTTGGATCCCGCCTCCAAGCCGTAGTGGTAGGGCCGGCCGAACTCGACGATCTCCTCGACCACGTAGCGGTGCTGGTTGACCTTGATGGGATATACGCCGCGATACTCGGCCTTGTAGCCGTATTCCGTGATGGCGCGCTTGAAGGCCTCGTGCAGTTCCACCACGCGGCTCCGCAGAATGTCGGAGAAGCGAACCAGCAAGGGAAGCCCGATACCCCGGCGCACCACCTCGTCTACCAGCTCTTTCAGGTCGATGGAGCCCGCCTCGGGTCCCTGCGGGTGGCACACCACATGGCCCAGATCGTTGATCGAGAAGTACCCCTGGCTCCAATACCGGATGCCGTAGGTTTCGGTGGAGTCCGCGACCGTCCATTTGCGCGGGATTCCGTTGCTCATGGCCGCTACGTTGAATAAAACCCGCACGAAATTCCACAAGAAAACTCAGCCGCCGTACGAAAGGCATCGGCGGCTGATGCGAAGCGCGGTGGGGCCGGCCGTTATGACCTGTGGGGAGTCAGGCCGAGCGCGACGGGGCCGGATGCTAGGCGCGAGGAGCGCGCATACCCGTCGGTATGTAAGCGACGAGCAACGACGCAGACGGCCCCGTCCCGCCGGCCGCGGCAACTCACAGGTTGTCACGGCCGGCTCTTAGGATTCGCGCCGGCGACGGCTTCGCGGGCAAGTCGTGCTAGCCTGTCGACCATCGTGGCCAGCACATTCGGACAGCTTTTTCGCATCGCAACCTGGGGTGAATCACACGGCCCGGCAATCGGGGTGGTGGTGGACGGCTGCCCGCCGCGCGTGCCCATCACCGCGGAAGAAATCCAGGTCGAATTGGACCGGCGTCGGCCCGGCCAAAGCCGCATCACTACCCGCCGCGATGAAACGGATGCGGTGGCCATCCTGTCGGGAGTGCATGACGGCCTGACCCTCGGCTCGCCCATCGCGCTGCTGGTGCGCAACGCCGACGCTCGCCCCGGCGACTACCAAGAGATCCGGCAGGCCTTTCGTCCGTCCCACGCCGACTTCACCTACCAGGCCAAATACGGCGTGCGCGCGGCCGCGGGCGGTGGCCGGGCCAGCGCGCGCGAAACCATCGGTCGGGTCGCCAGCGGCGCCATCGCACGCAAGCTGCTCACCGAGCAAGCCCAGATCGAGATCGTGGCCTACGTGGGCCAGGTCCACACCTTGGCGGCCACGGTGGACGCCAGCAAGGTCACACGCCAGGACGTAGATGCCAACATAGTGCGCTGCCCGGACGCGGCGGTCGCCGACCAGATGATCGCGCTCATCGATCAGGCCCGCGCCGATGGCGATTCACTGGGCGGCGTGGTGGAGGCGGTGGCGCGCCACGTGCCCACGGGGCTGGGCGAGCCGGTGTTCGACAAATTGCACGCGGATTTGGGCAAAGCCTTGCTGTCGATCCCGGCCTGCAAGGGCTTCGAGGTGGGCAGCGGCTTTGCCGGCACGCGCCTGCATGGTTCCGAGCACAACGACATCTTCTATGCAGAGAATGGGCGCATCCGCACGCGGACCAATCGTTCCGGCGGCATCCAGGGCGGCATCTCCAACGGCGAGGACATCGTCGTGCGCGCCGCCTTCAAGCCCGTGGCCACCATCCTGCGCGAACAGGAGACGGTAGACGTCGATGGCAATCCTACGCTGCTCAAGCCCCGCGGCCGTCACGACCCCTGCGTGCTTCCCCGCGCAGTACCAATCGTCGAAGCCATGATGGCCCTGGTGCTGGCCGACCACTTCCTGCGCCAGCGCGCGCTGGTGGGATGAGCTAGCTTTTCCCAAGCGCCCTTCATGGTCTGCTTCCCCTGCCGGCGTACAGGCGCGAGCCGATGGCCGCGCGATAGTAGCGCGACGGCATTTCGTGCCCCACCAAGCTGGCCGCCAGGCCCGAACAGGCGATCAGCTTGTCGAGTTGGACTCCGGTCTTCACTCCCATTCCTTCCAGCATGTTCACCACGTCTTCCGTGGCCACGTTGCCTGATGCTCCGGGCGCGAACGGGCAGCCACCTAGTCCGCCCAGCGCAGTGTCGATGGTGGTGATTCCCATCTCCAGCGCCACCAGGATGTTGGCCAGGGCGGTGCCACGGGTGTCGTGAAAATGCACCGCTACGGCCTCGCGCGGGGTTTCGGCCAGGACCAGGGCGAGAACATCACGCACCTGGCGCGGGTTGGCTACGCCGATGGTGTCGCCCAAAGAAACCTGGTAGCAGCCCGCCGCGCGCAGGGCGACCGCCAACTTCACCGCCTTGGCGGGGTTGACCGCGCCCTCGTAGGGGCAGCCGTACACGGTCGAGACGTAGCCACGCACGCGCATGCCCGCCGAACCCGCGGCGGGCACCACCTCGGCAAGAACCTGCAAGGTGTCGGCGATGCTCCGGTTCACGTTCTTGCGGTTGTGACTTTCGGATGCAGAAAGGAACACCGCGATCTCTGGCATCGCTGCCGCCTGGGCCGCGACCAAGCCTTGCGGGTTGGGCACCAGCGCCGAATAAATGATACCAGGACGGCGCCCAACCTGCCGCGCCACCTCGCCCGCATCGGCCAGTTGCGGGACCCACTGCGGGTTGACGAAGCTCGTGATCTCGATGGCGCGCAGGCCGCAGCCCGAGAGAGCGTCGATGAGCGCGACCTTGTCCTTTGTCGCCACCAGGCGGGTCTCGTTCTGCAGGCCGTCGCGCGGCCCGACTTCGAAGAGCACGACGTCGGCGGGCAGATGATCGAACAAGGCGACACCCGCTATCCGGCTGCGATCGTCGTGGTCTGACCCAGCAACCGATCGCAAAGTTCGTCGGTCATTTCGACGAGCGTGTCGAGCACTACATGCGCCGCCGACTGGTCATAGCCAAGGTAGTTGGCAGCCCTGACCGCTACCACGTGCGCGCCGGCAGCCCGCCCCGCCAGAATGCCCGGCTCGGCGTCCTCCACCACGATACACGTGTCTGCGGCCACGCCGAGCAAGCGCATCGCGGTCAGATACGGCTCGGGATCTGGCTTTCCTTTGCGGTAGTCCTCGGCCCCGAGCAACACCCGAAAATCGCCCAACATCCCCAGCCCGGCGACGGCCTCGTGCACTTCGACCCGGCTGGCGCCCGAAACCACGGCCAAGTCCGCGCGCCGGCCGAGACGCTTGACTGCATCGCGCGCCCCTGGCAGGGGCTGGTATCCCTTGTGCGCCAGGAGCTGCCGTTTCTCCTCCACCGCCCGCGCAATGACCTCGTCCATGCCCACTTGCAGCCCACGGCGGCGAAGCATGGCGTAGATCTCGTTCCAAGAATGGCCCACCACGAAGTGACGCTCGGCGCCGTCAAGCTCGATGTGCCAGCGCCGCAGGGCCAACACGACCGACTCCACGTTGTCGCGCTCAGTGTCGACCAGGGTTCCGTCGAGATCGAACAGGACTGCGGCGCGAGACGACATGTTTCCACGATGGATTATACGAGGACGCGTTGGCGCGCCAGCGACCTTTTTGCTAGAAGATCTAATGTGGGACGCAAGGATTTGCCGCGAACTACGCCACCCGGCGTGAAGGACTTGCTGCGCGAGAACGCGGATCTGCGTCACGAACTCGCCAGGCTGGAGACTTGTCGCTCCCTCTCCTACCGCGATGAACTCACCGGGCTGTGGAACCGCCACTACTTCACCGAGCGGCTCACCGAGGAGTTGTGCCGCGCGCGTCGCCAACCGGAGCGTCACTTCAGCATCATGATGGTTGATCTCAACGATCTTGCAGCCATCAATGACTCCCACGGACACGAAGAAGGGGATCTAGTTCTGCGCTGGGTGGCCGAGTTTCTCGAATGCTCGCTGCGCGCCCACGATGTGCTCTGCCGTGTCGGCAGCGATGAGTTCGCGGTGCTTTTCCCCGATATCGGGGCTTCCGGAGCCAAGCCGCTGCTCGCCCGGCTGCGTGCGGCGCTGTCCGAGACCCGCACCGACGCTCCCTTCTCCATCGGCCTCAGTTTTGGATTCGCCGACTTTCCCAAGGATGGCACCACCTGCGACGAACTCATGCACGTGGCTGATGACGAAATGTACCTGGACCAGCGCCGCCAGAACACAGCGTCGGCAAACCCGCGCCCGCCTCGGCTGCCGCAGACGGCTGTGCAGAGATGACAATTGCGCGAGGGAGCAGCGCGATCCCGTCGAGATTTACAGCGCCCGTCGAGAGACTGTAGACTAGAGTTCTCTATGGAAGCGACTCCGACGCGTGCCCTTGGTCAGAGAAGCCACGGCGCCCCGGCCGTTCATGCCGACAAGCGGTGGCGGGCGGCTGGGGGTATAGGCCGGGCAGGCTTTGGCCACGCATTGGTCCTCGCCCTGGCTCTCGGCGCCTGCCAGCAACGTGTCACCGATGTGACTGAAAGCAGCGGGGCGGCTACCGGCGACGCCGGGACGAGAGACGGCTACTCCCTCAACACGTCGCAGAGAGACTCGGCCCGCTCTTCCGAGGGCGGGCAGGCTTCGGATGCAAAGGGTGGGACCTCGCTTGATGGCGGGGCTTGCCCGGGAGCCAATCTTCAGACTGACCCAGCGAACTGCGGGGCGTGCGGAAACATCTGCGCGCTTCCCCACGCCCAAGCGGCTTGTGTAGCTGGCCTGTGTGCGGTGGCCGTCTGCGGCTCCGGCTACGTCGATCTCGACCGCAGTCCGAAAAACGGCTGCGAATGCCTGCAGAGCAACGGCGGCGTCGAGATCTGCGACGGCGCCGACAACAACTGCGACGGCCAGATCGACGAAGGCTTCAACCTGCAGAATGACGCCGCCAACTGCGGCAAGTGCGGCAATGTGTGCAGCTTTGCCCACGCCACTGGACGTTGCCAACTAGGGCAGTGCGGGTTCACTTGCCTGCCCGGCTACGTCGATCTCGACGGCAGGCCTGAGAACGGGTGCGAGCAAGCCTGCACGCTTAGCAACAATGGCATCGAGATCTGTGACGGCAAGGACAACGACTGCAACGGACTTGTCGACGATAATCCCACAGACGTGGGTCGTGCCTGCGGCGGGAATGGGTGTCAGCCGGGTGTCCTGACCTGCATCGCTGGTGCGTCCGTCTGCGTGGGAGCAGGACAACCCAGCCAGGAGGTCTGCGACGGCAAGGACAACAACTGCAACGGACTCATCGACGAGAGCGATCCCAACTTGGGCAAGCCTTGCTATCCGACCGGGGCCGCCGGCTGCATCCTGCAGACCGGGGTCTGCACCGGTCAGTGCCGGCTGGGCGCCTGGGTGTGCACGTCCGGATCTTTGGTCTGTGCGGGCGCGGTCACGCCGCAAGTCGAAGTCTGCGATGGAAAGGACAACGACTGCGACGGCTCGATCGACGAGGACTTCGACTTGCAGACTGATCCGCGACACTGCGGCAGTTGCGAGCAAGTATGTTCCTACACCAACGCGACTGGGCTATGCAGCAAGGGTCAATGTCAGATGGGCCCGTGCCAGACCGGTTGGGCGGATGGAGACAAGAACCCGAGCAACGGCTGCGAATACGCCTGCACACCGGATGGACCCGAAATCTGCGACGGCAAGGACAACGATTGCAACGGACTCATCGACGCGAATGACCCGGGCTTGATCTACCCGACGGCAAACTTCTGCCGACAGGCCGGTGAATGCGGCAAGGGCCCAGGTGGCTCGAAGGTCTTCCCCGGCGACGCCAGTTTCCCGGTGTGCACCACCCCATCCGGCGCGAGCAAGCCGAGCTGGATCTGCAACTATCCGGCTACCGTACAACTTGCCGGACCCAATCAGCTCGTTGCGCAAGAATCATGGTGCGACGGCCTGGATAATGACTGCGATGGTGCCGTGGATGAGTTCGCGTCCGCTGTCCTGGGCACTGCGTGCAGTGACAACGCGGGTGTAGGCGTATGCCGCCGCGTCGGAAGCATGAAGTGCCAAGCCGACAAAACCCTGGCCCCGGCCTGCGATCTGTCCGGCTCGGTGGCCGCCACGCCGACCGACGAGATCTGCGATGGCTTGGACAACGACTGCGACGGGCTCATTGACGAGAGCTGGGACAACCCGCCCGGTCTCGGGCTCGCCCTGTGCGCGGGCCAAGCGTGCAAAGGTGTGCGCGATGCCGTGGTCCACGTCACGGCCACCGGCGCGCCAAACAATGGCTACTACATCTATAGCTACGAGGCCAGCCGCGCCGACGCGACCGCGACCTCGGCCGGCTCTTCTTCCGTACGCGCCTGCTCGCGCCAACCCAGTGCGACCGGCACCGGCGTTCTACCTTGGAGTTCGGTGACCTGGGCTGCGGCCGATGCCGCGTGCCGCGCCGCCGGCATGCGCCTGTGCAAGGCTACGCGCAACAGCGATACCGTGACCGCCGACGAGTGGGGATTTGCCTGCGAGTTGGGAAACGTCTGCACCAGCAGTTGCTACCCTTACGGTGCAACCTACGATGCGACCCTGTGCAACGGCGCCGAAGCCAACCTCAACGCGGCTGCACCGGTGGGCTCGTTCGGCAAGTGCATCACCTCCGGGAATCTCGACCCGACCAGCACCGGCGAGGCGGTTGTCGATATGAGCGGAAATCTGGCCGAATGGACCGACGATCTGCGCGGCACAATGTCCGATGGTCGCAAGATCTACACCATCCGCGGGGGCGCTTTCGACAGCTACTCGGTCGGCCTGGGTTGCACCTTCATGGCCGCAGCGCTGGCGCAGAATTTCTCGTATCCGGACACAGGGTTCCGCTGCTGTTCCTCGTGCGGACCGGGCCTGGCTGACTGCAACGGGAGTTGCGCGAACTTGGGCAGCGACAGCGCCAACTGCGGTGCGTGCGGCGCCACATGCACCGCGCCGGCCACCTGCAAGAACGGCGTATGCAAGTAGTTGGGCCGGCACATCCCAGGTCCCACTCTCTCTGACGATCGATACCGGAAGCTTCGGCGCGTTGGCCAGCTACCGCGCTTCGGCGGCTGAGAACCTCGCCAACGTGGGCGTGTTTGCGGCGGGCGCTACGGTGAACGTCACCTTGGCCCCGTGGACCGTGTGAGCACCTTCGTTGGCCCGGTCACGCCATGACCGGCGAGAAGGCGAGCTTTCGGGTTCCGCTGATGCTCTTGCCAAAGTGACAGGAAGACGGGCGGATTGGCCAAACCTGTGTCAAGATGGCACTTCACCAGGTTTGCCAGAATGTCGCGCTCAGATAGCGTTGTGTTTACGGCAGGTTGTGCGGCGTCAGCCCAGTCGGATGCTCATGGCATCCGCTTTGAAGAGAGGCACAAGGAACTGCATCCGTGACAAGTGAAGCCGAAGCCAGCGCGGTCCCAGGGGCAGCCGCCCTCACCATCCTAGTCGTGGATGATGAGCCGGGCATTGTTGACTCGTTGAGCAAAATATTCGAGCGCGAATCGCTGCGTGTGCTCACTGCGCGCAGCGGGGGAGAAGCGCTAGAGATTCTTCGCCGCGAGCCGGTGTCAGTGGTGCTCACCGATCTGATCATGCCCGGCATGTCCGGCCTGGATCTGCTCAAAGCCAGCCGCAGCATCTCGCCGGAGACCGAGACCATTCTCATGACCGCGTACGGCTCGGTGGAGAATGCCGTGGATGCCATGAGGCAGGGCGCCTACGACTTCGTCACCAAGCCTCTCAAGCGCGCCCACGTCGTTCGCGCGGTCAGCAAGGCGCTGGAGAAACGCAACCTCCTGCGGGAGAATCGCTCGCTGCGCGCCCAACTGGCCGCCGAACGGCAGAAGACGCTCATCGGCCAGTCGCTGGCCTGGCGCCGCACCATGGAGACAGTGATGCAGGCGGCGCCCTCGATGGCCACCGTGTTGCTCCTGGGCGAATCAGGCACCGGGAAGGAATTGCTGGCGCGGGCCATCCACGCCGCTTCGCCGCGCGCATCGGGTCCCTTCGTTCCTGTGAACTGCGCAGCACTCCCTGAGACGATTCTCGAGGCTGAGCTATTCGGCTACGAACGCGGGGCGTTCACCGGAGCCATCCAGCGGCACGACGGCCGCTTTCTGCAGGCCGATGGTGGCACTCTCTTCCTCGACGAGATCGGCGAAATCCCCACCCACGTACAGGTCAAGCTGCTGCGCGTGCTGCAAGAAGGCGAGGTGGAACGCTTGGGTGGCCGGACAACCAAAGTCGATTTGCGCTTGGTCGCAGCCACCAACCAGGACCTGCGCAGCGCGGTCCGGGAGGGTCGTTTTCGGGAGGATCTCTACTACCGTCTCAATGTCATCGCCTTGCGCGTGCCGCCCCTGCGCGAACGGCGCGATGACATTCCCCTCTTGGCCGAGCACTTTCTGCGTTTCTTTGGCGAACGCAACGACCGCCATTTGGCGGGATTCGCCCGGCCCGCAGCCGAGGCTTTGGTGCGTTACGATTGGCCGGGCAACGTGCGCGAGCTGGAAAACACGATCGAGCGCGCGGTGGTCCTGTCGCGCGGGACCGCCGTGGAGCTTGACGATCTCCCCGTCGAGGTGCGTACCGGCCAGGGCAGTGCCAGCGACGGAAGGAGCATCACCTTCGCCATCGGGACGCCGCTCGGAGAAATCGAACGACGCGTGATCCACGCGACTCTGGGCCATGTGGGAGGTGACAAGCGACTATGCGCGCAGTTGCTGGGGATCGCGACCCGGACAATCTACCGACGCCTGGAGGAAGAGAAAGAAGGGACCCCGGCTCAGAGCGCCGAGGAGGCGCAGGAAGGGACAACGGCTGAGAACACAGAGGCGAGAGGACAGGTCACAGAGCCGGAGCCCACGTAGGGTCAGACGAAACGAGACTTGTCGCAGATTCACGCGAACCGTGCGACACCTACCAGGGTGCGAAATCTACCGGCAAGGATCGCCGATTCCCTGGGGATAACGGAACGTCAGGAAGCCTTCTGATCGCGTCGCAAGCTTTCTCTGTGCCCTCCCCTGTCCCCTCTGAGTTCTCGACGGTTGGCAACGCTATGGACCAATGCCCGCCCAGTTGTGCTGACGCTCTTGGAATACCTTGCCAAATTGGCAGGCAGAGCGAACGGCCACATGCCGTAACTAGCTTGATTTATTGCGTTTTTCTTGCGGCCCAGGTGGCCCCGGTGTTGCTCTTGCGTCCAAGCAAGCCGTGGAAACTCTGCTGCGAAAATACCTCTGGGCGCTCGACCTAGCTGTCGTCGCTCTGTGCGCTACGTTTCTCGGCAACGCAGCCTCAAGCGCGGTCGAATCCAAAGTGGTCGCGTCGATACCTTCCTCGCCGCCCGTGGCAAACAAGCCGCGCCGACCCGAGCCCACGAGTGCCAGCAGCAAGCAGCCGGAAGGAATTCTCAAGCGGAACATCTTCTGTTCGACCTGTCCTCCCATCATTGACGAGCCGCATCCCGATGGCGGGGTCGCCGAAAACAGCGGCGCGACCGAGGCGGTCAAGACCCAGCTCCCCCTCGCACTGCTAGCCATCATGTATGCACCGCCGCCCAACGGCATCAAGTGGTCGATCGCCGTCATTCGCGACACCGAGATCAAGTCCATCGGGCCATACCCGGTGGGCGGCAAGGTCCACGATGCCACGGTCATTGAAATCCAGGAAACTCGCATCTATCTCGACAACGCTGGCAAGACCGAGTTCCTGGACCTCTTCGAGAAGCCCGCGCCGCCCACGCCACCTCCCGCGGCCTCGGCGGCCGGCGGAACCGATCCTCTCTCGGTGGAAATGGACCGCGGCATCAAGAAGACCGGCGAGCACTCCTACGAAATCCAGCGCAGCACCCTGGAGTCGGTGCTGGGCAACATGTCGCTGCTCTCGCGCTCGGCACGCATCGTGCCCGAAATGCGCGACGGCAAGGCGGCCGGCTTCCGTCTCTATGCGGTGAAGCCCGACGGGCCGTTCGCCAAGATCGGGATGCAGAACGGAGACGTGATCTCGTCCATCAACGGCCTCGAAATCACCAGTCCCGAAAAGGCCCTCGAAGTCTACGCCAAGCTCAAGTCGGCCAGCCACCTGTCCCTGGGCATGGAGAGCAACGGTAAGAAAGTCACACAGGATTACAACATCCGATGAGATCAAATATCAAGAACCCAGACGCCGGCGGGCGCGCGACGCTCGCCGACACCTCGCTTGCACGCGTTCGCAGCGCGCTGGCCCGCTCCAGCGTCATCACTCTTGTCGCCTACCTGGTGGCATCCCTCGCGGCAACACCGTGGGCGTACGCGCAAACACCGCCCCCGGCCGCGCCTCCTCCGCCGGCCCGGCCATCACGTCTCTTGCCGCGTCTTCCCATCCGACCGGGTACGCCGGGCGCGAATTCTGCGCCGAATACGCCCGCGTCTCCCGCGCCCCCGGCCCCCGCACCCGCAGCGGGAGCCGCTAAAGCAGGCGTACCCGGCGTGGTCGAATTGCCAGGCGAGAAGGAGTTCAACTCATGCAAGAAACTCCCTCCCGGCAAACGCATCGTGAAGCTGAACCTCAAGCCGGACAGCGAACTCATCGATCTGATCGGCTGGATCTCAAGCATCACCTGTTCGCAATTCCTGGTCACCCTCCCACTGCAGGGCAAGAAGGTCACCGTGATCGCGCCCCAACTCATCACGCCCGAGGAGGCGTATCGACTCTTCTACGCCGCGCTGGAATCCGTGGGCTTGACGGTCGAGCCCTCGGGCAAGTTCCTGCGCATTGTCGAATCGTCCCGAGCTCGCTTTTCCACCCTGCCCTTTATCGGCGCCAACGAACGCGTGCCCCACGACAAGCGCTACGTGACCAAGTTGGTGCGCGTGGCGTACTTGGATACCAATGATCTCACCAACTCAGTTCTCAACCGCTTGAAGAGCGAGGCGGGCGACATCATTTCCTACCGATCGTCGCTAATCATCAGCGATACGGCGGAGAACATCGACCGCCTGACGTCCATCATCAAGCAGTTCGACACCCCGTCAGCCAATCGCGACAAGATCTGGATAATCCGAATCAAGAACACGGCGGCCATCGACATGGCGGGACGGATCGCCGAAATCATGCCGGTTCAGCAATTGGGGACCGGCCAGAAACGCCAGCCCGGCTCGCCGCCCCCGATGCCGTCCAAACCACAGCCCGGACCGCCCGGCGATCTATCGACCGAGATGACCATCACCAAGATCGTCCCCGACGAACGCTCCAACAGCCTCATCGTCGTGGCCAACCAGCGCGCCTACGACTGGCTGGTGGTTCTGGTCCACAAATTGGACGTCTCGCCCGAGGAATCGGTGCGCGGAGGGGCCCAGGTCCGCTTTCACGTCTACAACTGCGCCAACGCCAACTGCGATGAACTGGCGGCAACCCTTAGTGCCATCACCGGCGTGCAGGTGGTGGGCTCTCTCAGCACCGGTGTCCGGCGCCGGGGAGGAACCGCGCCTACTGCCGCCGCCCCAGCGCAGAACCAACAAGGCAATCAAAGCTCGCTCATGTTCGAGGGCGACGTGCGCATCACCTTCGACGCGCCCACCAACTCACTGCTGGTCATGTCGTCGTTCAAGGATTTCCAGGCTCTCCGTCGCGTGATCGAAAAGCTGGATGCGCCCCGCAAGCAGGTGTTCATCGAGGCCTTGATTCTCGAGGTCACCACCGACAAGGCTCGTCAGATGGGCATTTCGTACCACGCCGGCAAGTCTCAGGACATCGCGGGAGCGCAGAGTCTCGCACTGGGCGGGTTCAACGCGAACAATACCCTGGGCGCCGCCTTCGATCCCAAGTCCTTGCTCAACAACATGGGCGGCCTAAGCGCAGCCCTGTTCGGGCCCGGCATTGACCCGAATCAAACCAAGCTCTTCGGCGTCCTCAACGTGAACATTCCCTCGTTCGGCGTCTTCTTGCAGCTTCTGCAGACCAACAACGACGTCAATGTGCTCTCCAACCCGCACATCCTCATCATGAACAATCAAGAGGGTGAGATCACAGTGGGTGAGAACCTGCCCTTCCCGGGCGCCATGATGGGCAGCGCCATCGGCGGTACGGGCGGCTACACCCCGTATCTCTCGGTCAACCGCCAGGACGTGGCGCTCAAGCTCAAGCTCCTGCCCAGCGTGAACGAACACAA
>PMJO01000357.1 GCA_003158455.1 Myxococcales bacterium
ATCGCTGCTGTGCAGATTGACGAAAATGAATCGTGCGGGTGAGTTCGGCACGTCGGCTGCCACCCGGCCACGTACGATGCGTCCCAGCTCAGCCATTCGGTTCAGACGCTCGGCCGTCGAGAGAAGAACGCCGGGGGCGGCCATGGTTGGCTCGCTGGTGCGCAGCAGGGCCTCGTAGGCAAAGATTCGTTTTTCCTTGTACGAGAAGACCGGCTGGTAGGCCATCCAGATGGATTGCAGGGCGCAGTCGAAAAGTAGTCCAAGGCTGATGCGGTCTTCCGCTGGGCTCCACTGTGCACTCGCTAGTTCGATCGCCATGCGGCGGAGGACCGAGATACGGTGCACCTGGACCGAATAGATGACTGTGTCTTGTAGCTGCACCATGGACAAGGGTTTGAGCAGATAGCGGAAGGCCGAGTGTTCTACGGCTGCAATCGCCGTGTCGAGCTGGGGAGTACCAGTGATGAGAACTACCGGCATGTCGGGGTCGCACTTCTGCGCAGCCTGCAATACGCCTACTCCGTCCACGCATGGCAAGGTGATGTCCGAAACAACCGCGTCGTAGGCATTGGCCAGGAGAAGATTCACTGCCTTCTCGCCGTTGTCGGCAAGGTCGACTTCGAATCCCACAGCACCGAGGGCGCGCGCATAGGCCCGCAGTAGCAGATCATCGTCCTCCGCAATGAGAACGCGGGAGCCGGCCGGGGCGGATCGAGTCGCTTGGGCGGGGGTTGTACTCTCCATTGATACGGCAACAGTCGAATGCATACTCTCCACAGCAGCAAGGCTCGTGCCAACCCACGCATGGAATTCGCGAGCGGCAATTCCTATGGAGTTTCGTGGGGCGGCGGCTGCGACAGCCAGGCCGAGAACAAGGGCCATCGTCTTTCCGTTTGTGTCCTGGTTGCGAAACGGCGGAAGTCCGACGGCAATCCGCCGCAACAGAAAGAGGAAGCGGCCTTGCGTGCCACCGCAGCGCAGCGTAAGATCTACTTCCAAGCGGGAGGCAGTCCGACGCAATCCTTGTGAGAATGCGAACGCGGGAACTACCGCGGACACCTGCCGGTGGGCACGGCGGAGGAAAAACTCATCGAGAGGAGACAGCGAGTGGAAGACGACGTACGAGGCAGCAAGATCCTCATGGTGGACGATTCTGCTGACAATCTGCGGCTGCTGACCGCGGTCATGGAACGCGGCGGGCTAGTGCCCCGGCCGATCACCAGCGGCAAACTGGCCATCAAGGCGGCGCAGGCGAATCCGCCCGATCTCATCCTGCTGGACATCCGCATGCCGGAAATGTCTGGTCTGGAAGTGTGCCAACAGTTGAAGCAGGACGAGCGGCTGCGCGACATTCCCGTTATCTTCATCAGTGGGCTCCAGGGCAGCGACAACAAGGTCGAAGGCTTTCGCGTCGGCGCCGTGGACTTCGTCTCCAAGCCCTTCCACGACCAGGAGGTGCTGGTGCGCGTGAAGACGCATCTGCGTCTGAAACGTCTTCAGGTGGAACTGGCGTCGCACAACCTGCGGCTTGAGCAGCGGATCGTCGAGCAGGTCAAGGCGGTCACGGCCTCACAGTTGGCGACCATCTTCGCGCTCGCCAAGCTGGCCGAGGCTCGCGACGATGACACCGGCCAGCACATCGAGCGGGTGCAAACCTTCGCCAGAAAGCTGGGCGAACGAATGCGCGAGTTGGGTTTGCACGCGGCGCAGTTGACCAGCACTTTCATCGAGAACCTGTACCAGACCGCCTCGCTCCACGACATCGGCAAGGTCGGCACGCCAGACGCCATACTGTGCAAGCCCGGAAAGCTGACCCCGGAGGAATTCGTGGAGATGAGGAAACACTGCGAGCTTGGCGCCAGGACGTTGGCCGCGGTGCTCGCACGCCATCCCGACAACCAGTTCCTGCGCATGGGCGTCGACGTGGCCAGGTCGCACCACGAGTGGTGGGATGGCACTGGCTATCCCGATGCTCTGCGGGGCACGACCGTGCCGCTTTCCGCGCGCATCGTCGCGCTCGCCGATTTCTACGACGCCCTGACCTCGAAACGTTGCTACCGGCGCGCGATCAGCCACGAGGTCACCTGCCGGATGATCCAGACCGGCAGCGGGACACATTTCGACCCCGACGTCGCAAGCGCTTTCGCAGACCTGGAGGGCGAGTTCCACAGCATCCGGCACGAGATGCACGATCGAAACCAGTCGGCGTGACCCTGGTCAACGATGCCGCGACCCTCACGCGGCAATTGCGGGATCGTGGGATTCTGGCGTGGCCTTGCCGCGGTCGGCGCTGAGCTGGCCTTGGGCTTGGGCCATCGGCATGTGGATGACGAAGGACGAAGGCCAGTCCTCGCAGGTTTCCACGGCCAGAGTAGCCCCGTGCGCCTCGGCGGCCATCCGGCAAAAATACAGACCTTGTCCCCAGCCTGACAAGCGTCGTGTGTCCTGATCAGCGGGCTGGAACTTGTCGAAGGTGGTTCCGCGCCGCTCGGGAGGGATCTTGGCGGCTGTGCAGTGCACCGCAATCCACACCTCGGCGGCGCGCCTGGTGGCCTCGAGCAGGATGCGGCCTCCGTTCGGGGTGCGGCGAATCGAAGCGGTGATCAGGCTTTGCAGCAGCCGCAGGAAGAGGCGCGCATCCGCCGCGACAGGCAGGGAATCCTCTGCGTCCATCTCGATGGTGATGGACTTACTGCGGGCGTGAGTGGCGGTGCTG
>PMJO01000073.1 GCA_003158455.1 Myxococcales bacterium
TGCGCAATGCCGATCCAGGTGGGCTGGCTATAGTTGGCCGGGATCGCGAACTGTGAGGCCAACCACGCCTCTTCCTCGTAGAACGCCCGGGCAGCCGGGTTGGTCAAATGCGCAAGACCAAGCCGAGTCTTGCTCAGGTCGCCGGTGACGTTCGAGAAGTTCGCCGTCCAGACCTGGTTGTTGTAAATCTCGTGATAGAAGTCCACGCAGTAGATGTCTATTTGAGGGCCCATTGGGCCGCCTGGCGGATCGTAGGATGCCAGGTAGGTGCCGACATAGTAGTGGCCATCGTTGAATCCGGTGGCGGTGCCATCGAAGATCATCTGCTGCTGCGCAGAGGCCGCCGCCGAGCCGACCACCAGCAATGTCGCCGCGAGAGCCAACGTCCGGAGGAGTTTCATACCGCCGCCCAGAGTGTCGGGTTAACTGCGTGCGGGCCGAGGCCATGCTCACCCGTCCCACCCGACAATTCGGCATGATCCATACCGATCTGTCTTAGTCTGGTATCTTGATGGTGGTGCGCTTGGCTGATGTGGCGCGAATGGCTTGGCCACGGGGCGCAACACCTTGCTGGCAATAGNNGGCCGCAGCTGTTGCATCGCACAACGAGAGCATGTGCGGCATCGCAACACAGGGAGAGCGAGAGGCAATGCCCAAGAGCGTGCTGGCCGACCTGGTGGAACGATATCCCTGGCTGCCCTACGTCGCTCCGTTCGCGCTCTTCTGCGCTCTGACGGAAGTCCAACAGTTGGCGCCGGGAAGTGTCCTTTGGGTTTACCCGCTGAAGACGGTGCTGACAGGAGCCTCGATCGTAGCGCTGGCGCGGTGGCTGAAAGCGCCCGGCGAGCCTTTCGCATTCGCGGCGGCCGCCGTCGGCGTCGCGATTCTGGCGATGTGGATCCTCTCCGACGGACTCTACCCTCTGCTAGGCACCAGCACGGTCTTCAATCCCTACCGGGAGTTGCACGGGTTGCAGGCGTATACTTGGATCGCACTCCGGCTGCTGGGCGCCGCGGTGGTCGTTCCCATCGCGGAGGAGTTCTTCTGGCGAGGTTTCCTCATCCGGTGGCTGGTGGGTTCCGACTTCCGCGCGGTCAGGATGGGGACGTTTACCTGGTTCTCGTTTCTTGCGACGTCCGCGCTCTTTGCGGTGGAGCACGACCGCTGGCTCGCGGGCTTGCTCGCCGGAGTGGCGTTCAACGTCCTGTACTACCGCACGCGCAGCCTCAAGGCCTGCATCATCGCGCACGGAACTACCAACTTGGGGCTCGGCATCTACGTTCTGGTCAGCAGCCAGTGGCGGTTCTGGTAGGTGCCTGAGCAGCGCATTCCCGGGGAAGAAGCGAGGCGGCGACGCAACGGACATAAGTTGCGGCGCTACACCTACTTGGACAGTCGGCATTGCGCGCACGCAACGCAAACTCCGCCGAGTGCGTCGCAACTTATTGGGATAGAAGGTCTTACGACAACTCAGACATGATCGTTCATGAATGCAACTTAACGGCGTGCTAATTGCTATAAATCTGTTTGCATTTCTGTTGGGTTCGCGAACCGCTTTCGGCCTAATCCCCGCCTGATTTTGCCGAGCGCTACGGGACGGAGTGGCCGCACCGCTCCATATTACCCACCATTTGAGGAAGCATGAAACTCAGCCGAAGTCTCGCCGTTGGACTGGCCGCCGCGGGCGCCTTTGCCGCCGCTCCGCTGTCGGCACAGACCGTATTCAACAACTTCAACTTCCCTGGCCCTGTTCTGCCCGGCGGCGTGGTCAGCCAGTGTCTGCAGTGCAATCAGCTCAATTCCCTTGGGCAGGTCATCACGGGGACGCAGGGCGGCACGATCTCCAGCTTCAGCTTCATCCTGAGCAGCTGGGCGCTCAAGAGCGACTATCCCACTGTCGGGACGGCGACGGACTTCACGCTGCCGATCACGCTGGACATCTACAACGTTGGTGCGGGCAATTCGATTGGCAGCCTGCTCTACTCCATGACGCAGAATGTCGTGGTGCCTTACCGCCCAGCGGTGTATGGCTTCAACGGCATCGCCTCGCAGGTGACGTTCAATCCGGTCGGCTTTAGCGTCGGCGCGCAGTTCGCGTACACGCTCGCCTTCTCGACCGGTGGCTACGGGCCGGCCCCGACAGGCTACCTGCTCCCGAATCCTGCCAACTCCCTCAACTTCGGCGTCGGCTACCACAACGCGCCGTTGCTTGGCACGGTGGACGCGTTGGCGTACGATGGCAGCGGCAACAGTGGCTTGCAGAGCTACCCGGTCAACTCTGACGGGCCTCTGGGCGACGACGGCTACACCATGTACACCAAGGTGGACATGGCGACGGTGACCCCGGAGCCGGCGAGCCTCGTGCTCCTAGGCACCGGCCTTCTCGGCATCGGCGGCGTGATCAGCCGGCGGCGGAAGACGCGCTCGGTTTGAACGGGTAGCACCTTTGTGGTTGTCAGCCGCCGCCTTCCTTCGGGAAGGCGGCGGGCTTGTTTGGGCGCTACATTCTCCTCATGCCCCGCCACCTCGTTGTCGCCATAGCGCTCGTTCTGTGTGCCGTCGCCGGCTGCCGTGAGGAAGAAGACCCCCTCTCGGCCACCCACGAAGTAGTGGCGCGCGCGGTGGGGCGCGAGCTGAGCGTCCCGCAGATGAGCAGGCTGCTCGGCAAGGCGAAGGCCCGGGTGGAGATGACGCCCGAGAACGGCGTGACCGTGGCCAACCTGTGGTCGAGTTACCAGAAGCTCGCATTTGCGGCGGCGCACGGCGATACGCTGATCGCGCATATCGGTGCCGCAATCACGCCGACACTCAACAACCGGCGCGTGACGGGTCTGCTGGACGTGCTCCGCCG
>PMJO01000322.1 GCA_003158455.1 Myxococcales bacterium
CCGTTTTGGGTGATGACCACGGGCTGTCCGCTTTCAGCGGCATGCCGGAGCCAGCGGGCTGCTTGGCCCTTGAACTCACCCACCGGGACAATGTCTTCGGCAACTTTGAGGGCTCGCATACTCTTGATCATGGGTCCAATATAGGCCCGAATTCAAGACCGAAAATAGAACCGTATACGAGGCTGAATCTGGACATTTGGTACCCCCGTGCCAAGAATTCCCGACGTTCCGCATCTTCGTGGGCAAGGGCGAGGTGGCCATGGGCCGCTGGCGGAGCACCATCGGCGGCTGGAAGACGATCGAGAAGTCCGACGGCAGCATGGCGCCAAAGTGCAGGGAAGCCGGAAACGGTGGCCCCACCCAAGGGGCGTCCTGCACACCACCGAGCTGGTCCCCGACCCGACTGCATTCTTCGCAGACGCGACGCGAGCCGATTTCTGTTACAGTAGATCGGCCATAGCCAACAGGAGCAAAGCCAAGATGATGTGCGTACGAACTGCCTTCCTTTTTCTTGCCTCGGTTTGTGCCCTCGCCAGCGCCGGGTGCGGCAGCAGCAATTCGGATTTCCAGAACAGCCTGACCTTTGGCACCGGACTCGGCGCCACCGGTTTCGATCTGATCAACCCGGGCACCACCTTCTCGGTCGCTGCAGAAGGCACAACGGGAGCGATCTATTTCAAGCTGGAAAGCGCAGCGGACATGGCCGGCCGCGCGGTCCGCATCTACATCAACGACGGCACGTATGGCACCCACGACTATCAGAGCCCACAATCCTACGGCAACATTCTCCTCTCTTCATTCCGTATCACCGACACTGGATCGTTCACCGTGAAGGGCTACCTGGTCGAGCAGGTTGGCCCTGATATCGGCAAGGAAACCTTTGTCGCCCAGTCCAACATCACCATGCAGCCATGAAGTTGCTGCTCAGGGCTGTCGCCCGACGTGCGCGCGCGTTTGCGCACGGCAACCACATTTGGCTCGACGCCGGCGAGTCCGCGCACGATCACCGGCTGCTGGCCCACGAGGCGACACACATTCACCACTGGCGAGCGTTGCACAAACAACACCTAGTGAAGCGAATCCCGTCCGGCTGAAGCTGCGCTCCAGTACGGCCTACCAAATCGTGATCGGCTTGGAGGTGTTCACGATGGTGAAGCAAGTGGCGCTGGGTTGCGCCCACCTGATCATGTTGTACCAGAACTGCGCCATCTGATACTTGTCCTGCGGAAGGTAGCCTTGGCAGCTGGGATCGTTCGCGCTTGGGTTGCCGGCGCCGGTCCACTGGCTTGTGTACGTGATCCATTCGTCGCCGTACGCCAACACGCGCCCCTTGCCCACCAGCTTGCCGACCAGGGCGTTCTTGCTGTCGACGGTCGCCGCCACGTGGCCGTCCGCGGGCGATGTGATCGAACGCCCATTCTGGTAACCAATCAGAGTGACGCCCGTACTCAGGTTGGCGATGACGGGGTCGCCCCGGTTCCAATCCGACAGCGTGTTCGAATGGGCGCAGTTGCAGATCTGCCAATCGATGCACCCGCCCCAGACGCCGTCGTTGTTGTAGGTCACGCCGGAGAAACCAATGAGTTGGTTGACTGGCGCGGTTTCATCGGGACTGCCCGAGTAGCCGATCATCGCAATCGCGCCACCGCCGTTCTCGATCCAATCTCGAAATGCGGCCGCCTCGGCATCGCTGAAGGTCCAGAAGGGACCCATATTCGAATCCTCCGACAACGAGGCGAGAATGATCACATTGTAGGTGGCCAAGAAGCCCGAAGTCAGCGTCTGCCGATTGGTGAAGTTGTCGACGCGTGCGGTGCCAGCGCTGCTGCTGTTCAACCATTCTTGTAAGGCGGTGTCGGGATCGCCATTGGGATTCGCGCCCCACTTGCCCGGTTTGCCAATGACGGCGAGGTTGAAGGGTGGGCAGGTGCAGCCGTCGCCACCGTCGCACCCGACCACCAGACTTGTGACGCCTGCGTCGGCCGTGCTCGACGGCAACCCCAATGAGCTTGTGCCGGTGCTGAGGCTGATAATGCCACCGTTGCCCGTCATGCCTTGCCCGCCGGCACCACCCGCCGCGACTCCGCCCGTCTCTCCCCCAGCCGCTACTTCGCTTTTGGAGCAGGCAGTAAGCGCGGTGGCTGCCAGGACGAGGCACGCAGCAGCCCGGGCTGCCAGGAGCCTGCCCGCAGTCGAAAGGGCGCGCACCTCATCATTGTCCCTGAGCCGCGTCGAGCCGGGAGGGAGTGACGAAAGCATGTGTCCGGTCATCAATGTCCCAGTCTAACCCATCCCAAACGTGGCGGCTCTGTCGTCGCGCCCTGGTCGAAGTCGGTCTTTGACCTGACCGTCATCGTCACAACCATTCGCGTCTTTCCGACGGTGGCGATGATGGACGGCGGGGCTGCCGAATGCCTCGAGCCTGCCCCAGCGATCATGTACACGACCAAGTTGGCAAAGGAATGCCGCCGCAACTGCACTGGGTTGCACCGGCTTCGTACGTGCAGACGCTCGTGATGTCTGCGCAAGAGGCACCCGTGTTCGGGGCCGATGCCGGACATATTGAGCACAGCCAGACCCCCGACGTGCACCTGCATTGATGGCTCGGGTACACGCACGATTCGCCCTCGTCGGGACATGGTTGTCCGTACAGAGTTGGACCACAGGCATACGATCCGGAATCGCCTGAGTCAGCATCCATCCCGGTGCTGCTGGCCACGCCACCAGAGCCAGTGATGCCACCAGTTGCGGTTGTGCCACCGGTCGACTTGGTGCCACCCGTGCCAGACCCAGTGACTCCGCCGCTGTTCACCACTCCTCCGCTAGGGATGGCGCTGCCACCTGTCAAGACCGGGCCATCCGGTCGTGCGCTGCCTGAACCACCACACCCGGAAAGCGCGGCGGAAAGAAGAGCGCAGAGGATGCTACAAACGATAGTGGCTGGCATCGAGCTAGTCATGGCTGTCTCCGGATCAAGTGGGTAGCCTATCAGCAAGTTTGAGGCCAAGGAGAAGGCTGTCTCCCGACCGGGGAGTACGCCAGTGCATGGACGGGTACCCTCAGAATTCTGAGGGTTCGATGGCGAAATTGTCGCCGTGGGTGCACGCACGCTCGACCAGGCTGGCGCCTGCATCCGTGGACGGACCACGAAACGAGCCAAGACGGCAAGTGGCACGCATGTTGCTATATCTTCGGCAGATTCCACGGAAAGAGAAGATGAGCGGAAACTGAAGCGGGCCTGAAAGGGTACGTCTGATGGCGAGGATAGTGATGACTCCTACGATTTTCAGAGTTCTTGTGACTGCAATTGTCGTGGGTGGATTGGCCGTCGGCTGCAGTAGCAGCGGGATGACAGTTGGCCGGCCCGACGCGCAGTCACCTGGCTTGGACGCGCCAGCGGGCAGCGGGGGCGTCACGGGAAGCGGAGGTGTCACGGCAACGGCTGGGTCTACTGGCGGGACCACACGAACCGGGGGAGCCACGGGAGTGGGTGGGTCCGCGCCAACCGGAGGCGCAACGTCTGTCGGAGGTGCCACACGAACTGGCGGCACCGCGGGAGCCGGTGGCACCACGGGAGCGGGCGGCGTTTCGAGCTCGGGCGGCGCGAGCGGAAGTGGCGGCGTGACCGGGACGGGTGGTGTCCACACAGGCGGCAGCGGCGGCAATGGTGGCACGGGCGGCACGGCCGGGCCTGATGCGTCCGCCGACAGACCGCCAGCGACGATGGGAACGCCTTGCAGTTCACGGGCCGATTGCGTGTCGTCTAGCGGCATGTATCTCGTGTGTCGTGCCCCGGGAGAGTCCTTGGGCTGCGGCACGTGCGTGCTGGGGCCTGGCAACTGCTCGACCGACGCGGACTGTGTGCACGATGGCGGGTCCACAGCCGGTACCATGATTTGTGAATCCGCTCCCAGCGCGTATTGCTATTGCTCTGGAGCGATGATCTGCGTTGTCGGCTGCAGGACGAATGCCGACTGTGGCTCCGGTCAGGCGTGCAATTCGAGCCATAGCTGCCAGAACACCTGTGTGGCTGGTGACGGCACATGTCCGGCCAACTACTCCTGCGGCGCCAGCGGGTTCTGCCAACAGAATTCATGCACCAGCGATAGCGAATGCTCCGGCTTCTGCGTGAACGGTTGGTGCTACCAGAGCCGCGGGACTTGCGAGCCCGTGCCCGCCTAGCTCGCGCACTCTCGGGAAGAGATCGCCAAGTTGAGGCTCCATCTACTTAGGACGGCTCTTGCAGCGTCCTCTGGTCAATGAGCCGTGCAAGATGCTAGGAGAAGGCCATGTCCATGGGATTTCATCGCGTCATGCTCTCTCTCGGCTGGCTCGCTCTTTCGGGTTGTGCGGCCTCGGGCGCTGGGGTCGTGGGCACGACGAAGGTGAGCTTCGAGGACACCACCAGACATCGTCCACTCGTCACTCGGCTATGGTATCCGGCGGATCCGAAGACCAAGACCAAGCCGACCACTCTCGATTGGATCTTCGTCGCGCGGGGCGTACCGGGGGCGCCCATGGCGGCGCAGCCAGAGAAGCTGCCGTTGGTGTTGCTCTCGCACGGCACCGGAGGATCGACCTCCAGCCTGGTATGGATTGCTGAATACCTTGCAGCGCATGGCTACCTGGTGGCTGCGGTCGAGCACTTCGGCAATGCCTATGGAAACAACACACCAGAAGGCGCGATCGCCCAGTGGCGCCGTCCGGTGGATCTCTCGCGGGCGCTGGACGCGCTGCTGGCAGATTCTCGATTTGCTTCGCGTATCGACGCCAATCGCGTGGGCGCCGCCGGAATGTCCTCGGGTGGATACACCGTGATCGCGCTGGCCGGCGGAACCTACCACCCCGAGCGCATGGGAGCCGGGTGCCAGGACAATCCGACGCGAAGGGGATGTCGGCCTGACGCCAGGGCCATACTCGAAAGCCTGCCGGATCGCGATGCAGCGTCCTTGTCATACAAGGATCCCAGATTCCGTGCAGTCTTTGCCCTTGCTCCCGCGCTCGGCCCGGGCTTTGCGGCCGAGGATCTCAGAGAGGTCACGATTCCGGTGGGAATCGTCGCCAGCGCGCAGGACGAATGGGTTCCCTTGGCGGACAATGCCGGACACTACGCCGAGTTGATTCCCGGAGCCAGGCTGACCGTCTTACCCAAGGGAGGACATTTCACCTTCCTGGCCGTGTGCAACGACCAAGGACGCGAACGCGCCAAGGACATCTGCGTCGACATCGATCCCACGGTGGACCGACCGGCAGTTCACGAGCAGGTGGAGAAGCTGGTCCTCCAATTCTTCGATACCCACCTGAAGTAGGCGTGGGCAGTGGCAGAAGCAATCCAAATGGATCGCCTACGACTCACCATGGTTCTGCTGCTGTCGCTCGACGCTGCTCCCGCCTTGGCGGATGCGCCAGACGGCGTCTGGTCCGGCACGCTGGGCCGGTCGCCGGTGGCGGTTTGCTTCGAGTCGGGCCTCGCCGCCTACTACTACCTGAAGACCGGCGTCGATATTGCGCTGGTGGAAAGAGAAGGGGGCTTCTGGGAGGAAAAGAGGGGCGACCAGCCGCCCACAGGGACGTGGCAGCTCTCGGCAGCGAAAGGCGAGGCACTCACCGGCACCTGGAGGTCTCCCAACGGCAAGCGAGACCTGCCGATACGACTGAGGCGAGCCGACGACCAATTCGAAGCGGATTCCCCGGTGCCCGCACACAAACTGCATTGTCGGTCGCCCGGCTACAATGCCACCCGGGTGGAAAAGGCCATGCGCACACGCGAGCTGGGAAAGCAGGAAAGCAAGGGCTGGCTCACCGTACGTCCGTTCACCGCGCTCGATGACAACATCACCGGACTGGAGATCGTCGGTGACTCTGCCGAGCTCTCGCCCCTCAGGCGGACGGTCGAGACGATCAACCGCGAGCTGCTCGCCGGATACTTCGAATGTATGACCTTCGTGGCGGCTTCGGGCGGGCGGGAATTCGAATTCTCGGGCGTGGTTAGGCTGGAGGGGGTCACCGAGCACTTCGTCGTGGTCAGGCAGTCGGACGGCTACTTCTGCGCTGGCGCCCATCCCGATGGCGAGGACGCCTACTTCGTCCTCGATCGGAAAAGCGGCAAGGCCGTCGACATCAGGTCTTGGCTCAAGGGCTCGCGCGACGCCATCGGCCGCAAGCACTGGAAGAGCACCCGAGACGATTGCGCCGATGCGCTGTTGGACGACACCTCGTTCGTGGTCTGGCCCAGCGGCAGCGGCATGGTCTTTCGGCCAGTCCTGCCCCACGTCAATGCCGCCTGCGCGGAGGACGTGACGGTTCCCTACGCGGCCCTAGCCGGCAATCTCACTGCCGCCGGCGAGCGTGCCGCCGCTGAGTTCGCCGCCGCCGCGAAGTAGCAGTCGGGAACGGCCGTTGCGGCGGGTGGCTTGCGACAGCGTCTCGACGGTGTCGATGCGATAGATGACCCAGGTGCGATCAACCTTCTTCAACTTGAAGTTGAATTCCTGCACCTGGAAATCGCCTTCATGCTGTCCGCAGCCAGGCTGGCGGACGGAACCAATGGGTATTCGTCGCAGGATCGGTCACAGCCCGCCGTGGAACCGGCCGAAGGCGCGGGCGAGCATAACCGACATGATCACGACGCCAGCCCCGAAGACCAGTACGTGGTGGGTCTTGCGCAGATCGAATTTGCCCACGCGACAGACGAGCAGGTAGCCGACGGCCAGGTTGAAGAGACCCCACAGCACGTTGACCGTCGAGGAAGACAAGCCTTCCCCGGGCGGAGTTGCAAACGGACTCTGGAAGGGATGCCCTGAGATCCCATTGGCCAGATGGGGCAGCGTGTTTGCCAGAAAAGCACCCCCGAAAAAGTATGCCACGTACTGGTACCAGCGCATCGTTGCCTCCCTTCTTGAACGTCACTCTTCTGCCGGATTCGATGTGTGTCAAGGCGAACCGCGGTGCCGGCGCAGGTCTGCGAAGGCGAAGGTGGCGGAGCTGGAGTCCTGCATTGGGCACTGGGCTGCCCCAACCGTACCCTGTCAAAGCCGTCGGGGTTGCTTGCTCGTCGTGGATACCACCGTGAAACCATTTGCAGCCGCTGCGGGATCCGCTACGCTTTCTTGTCCGCAAATCGACAGGAGAGGCGACATGCACAAAACGGATCGCCGCGTGTTCATCAAGGCTGGTTTCGCCATCGGCGCGGTCGGCGTGGTGGAGTCCACGGGAATCGGGCGCGCCTTCGCGGCTGTTACGGCCAGGCCCGACATCGTCGCGGTCAAGGGCGCAGACGCTTTCGCCAGTACCTTCAAGGCGCTGGAGGCGCTCGGCGGAATGAAGCCATTTGACGTCAAGGGCAACCGCGTGGGTCTGCTCATCAACGCCCCGTCGCACTGGAAGCTCGAGGGAAGCCACACAAGGATGGAGGTTGCACTCGCTGTCGCCAAGATGTGCCTCGACGCCGGAGCCAAGGAAATCGTCACCCTGCCGGTGCTTGGGCCCAAGTTCTGGTCCGGCTCGCCGCTGACCCAGACTCACGCCAAGGTTATCAAGTCGATCAAGGAGTGCTCGGGAAAGACGGGGGAGACGAAGATCCCCAGAGGCGTCCTGCTCAAGTCGGGGAAGGTTCGGCCGGAACTGCTCGACGTGGATGTCCTGATCAACATCCCGATCGCCAAGCACCATGTCGGAACCATGTTCAGCGGCAATCTCAAGAACATGATGGGCGGCCTCGATCACGAGACCAACGCTTTCTTCCACACCGGCTCCGGCAAGACCGGATACGAGGATGTGGACTTCCTCTCACAGTGCATCGCCGACCTGAATACGCTGCGCAGGCAGAACCTGTGCGTTGTTGACGCCACTACCGTCCTCGGAACCAATGGCCCCGCAGGCCCCGGCGATCTGCTGAGGCCGCAGAAAATCGTGGCCGGCACGGATCCGGTCGCCGTCGACGCGTACTGCGTGACCCTGCACAGCCGCAAGCCGCAAGAGGTGGTGATGCTCACCAAGGCCGCCGCGGTTGGAATCGGGCGCGCCGACTTCCAGACGCTCAATGTCCGGGAGATCGCGATCTGAAACGTCATACAAAACAAACGCGATCGACCATGGGGCACATCTTAGGTGAGCCCCCGCCGCTTGCGGAGCGCTGGTGAACTTGCCAATGGTTTTCAAGCCCAGCAGGCTGGTAGATATTCATGCGGCCTAGCACTAGCCTTTCAGTAGAATGTCGGCCAGAGGACATCCGATGAGTCCCGCCGCGCATTTCATGGAACGCATGTCCAGTTTCCGCACGTTGAGGTTATCCTGTCTTGTCCTCGCTTGTTTCCTCGCAGCGGGCTGCACTGCCAGCTACACCATCCGGTTCACAGCAGCGGAGATCCAGCAGTCTCTGAATCGCAAGCTGCCGATTAGCAAGTCGAAGTTCCTGGTCCGTGCGACCTTGCAGAGCCTTGAGGTTGCGTTGATGGAGGGTCCCGATCGCATCTTGTTGCGTCCACAACTCGAGGTGAGCATCGCCGGACAGAGCGCGCTCACCGGCCGGGCACTCGTCGAGGGGCAAATCCGCTACGCGCCGGGTTCCGGCGAGTTCTTCTTCGATGCACCCAAGGTGGTGGAGGTGAACGTCGGAGGAATTCCCGAGTCGATGCGACAGCACGCGGAGGATCTCATTGCAATGTGCGCTGAGGCATACTTGACCATCACGCCGGTCTACCGTCTCAAGCAGACCGAGTTCAAGCAGTCGCTGGCTCGAATGCTCTTGAAATCGGTCAAGGTTCGGGACGGCCAGGATTGAACTCGACAAGCCAATCCGAAAAACATTAAGCGCGACGCTGACTTGCAACGGTTTCGCCGAGTTGCAGTCCCTGCCTTCTTCCGCCTAGTTCCGCCGAGAACCGTGTACTGGACGTGTCCGTGGCAACCTGGCGGCAACAGAATCCATCAACTGAAAGCTCGTGGTGAGCAGTTCGGTAGCGACTTCAGGGATTGAACCGAGTAGCGGATGGCCACGCTTACGGCTCCTGCGTGTTGGCCGTGCCGCCCGCATTTCAAACGGGCATGACTAGCTCAGTCTACCGGGCTATCCCAAGACACTGGAAACCGCCATGGCAGCCAGCAGCAGGGCAGCGGCGGCGAGCGAGCCCTTCCATGGGGTCGGGGTACGGGTTGCTTGATGCAACCGGTAGGTCGACCAGAAGATTCCCAAACAATACGTGAGGGCGATGCAGGGCGATCCGTACTTGAGAGTAGCTCCCGGGTGTCCAGGGGCTACGGCGCCGGTCGCAATGAGGAGCAAACCCACAGCGAGAAATCCGAAGCCGGTAGTCCTGGTCAACGTGAGAATCACCTGCCTCAGAGGTTCCTCCATGTCCTCCCATGGCTTACCCGCGGCTGCCTCATGGAACGGAATGATCCTTCTTGCAAGAATGGATTTGCGGGCCATCACAAGGCAGACGACTGCGACCACAACGTAGAGGACCGCGGGTAGGTATCGGATGATCGTTGGCATGAGTGCCTCCTTTGGGCGTACGCAGAGACTACTTCCCACCTGCCGGCATCTGGGCGGCCCAAAGCTAGTGCGCCAGAGTCGCGCCGCCGCTGACGTCCAAGATGGTGCCGGTCATGAAGGCGTTGGTCGCGACCATGACGATGGCGGCGGCGACGTCTTCGGGCCTGCCCACACGTCTGACCGGCAGGGTACGCTCGGTTTGGGCGAAGACCGCATCCTTGAATGCCTTGGGAACGCCATTCCACCAGGGGGTGTCGATCACGCCAGGGCGGACGGCGTTGACGCGCAGGGGTGCCAACTCGGTGGCAAGCGGGCGGACCAAAGCCTCCACAGCGCCGTTGATCGCTGCCAGGCCCGCGGTGCCCGCCATGCCTGCCATCGCCGTGGCGGCGCTGATGAAGGTCACGGATGCCTTTACGTAGGGCAGGGCGGACTTGAGCACCGTCAGTTGTGCGAACAGCTTGCCTTCGAAACCTGATCGGATGTCGTCGAGAGAGGTCGTGGCAATCGGGCCGGCACCCCGGCCTCCACTGAGCGCGAGGATCAGGTGATCGAACTCGCCCACCGAATCAAAGAGCCGCTTCGAGCTCTCCGGGGACGCTCCATCGGCCACGACACCGCGCACTTTCCCGAGACGCCCGACTGCAAGTGTCAGCTTCGCCTGGTCCCGGCCGGCAATGGTTACGTCTGCACCAAGCCGCAAGAACCGGTGGGCTGAGGCTTCGCCGATGCCTGAGCTGCCACCGACGACGACAACCTTCATGTTGGTCTCCATGACGCTATTCATTGAGCAGGATCAACTCGTCCGCAACCCCGTGCTGTCCTACAACCAGCGGGGGCAAAGACTACCTCATCCGTGCCACTTCGATCTGGTGCTTTTGGACCATCCCATGCCCCCGAAAAGCGGTACCATGGTCGCGGGTGATGAAGGAACACGATGTTCGGCAGCGCATCGAGAGCTTCCTGAAGAGGACGGCACGGGAGGTAGTGATACCCGCATCGGTGGGTCTGGGCCTGGTGCTCGCCGGCTGCAAGGTGCCGGATGCTGTGTATTTGTACCGGGCTCCGGACCCGGATGCGGATGCGGGTGTGGCTGTGGACGTGCTCATTGTTCCGTACCACCCTAGCGTACCGGTGGATACCGGTCCTGATGTGGATGTGGATGCGGGTGTTTCAGAAGCAGGCGTGGATGCAGCCATCCCAGATGCAGCTGTGGATGTCGTCACCCCAGATGCCGATGTGGATGAGGGGATGACAGACGGAGAAACTGACTGAAAGGCTGAGCCCACCCATCATGGAATCCAGCTTGGCACTCATCGGTGGGCAAACGGAGGCCACGATGTTCAAGAAATCGACAGCTGTGGCAGGCGGCTTCGTAGCCATACTGGTCGGACTCACGTGTAGCAGCTCAGGTCCGACGAGCAGTGTAGGTGATGGAGCACTGGCAAGTGGGGGCCAGGCAGGCAGCACAAGTAGCAGCGGCGGGGGCGGCGGTCAACTTTGTACCAGTATCAGTAACTGCTGCAATGGCGTGCTAGACTTTGGTGAGCAATGCGATGACGGCAACACGAACAATGGCGATGGGTGCAATTCCCTGTGTCAGATCGAGTCCAACTACGAGTGTCCAACCGCAGGATGGCCATGCATAGACATGGCTGTATGCGGCAACGGAGTGCTGACCTCAAACAAGGTCTGTGACGACAGCAACACAGTCAGCGGTGACGGCTGCTCAGGAGACTGCCAGACGATTGAAGCCGGCTGGCAGTGCCCCAGGCCAGGGAAACCCTGCATCCAGATTTGTGGTGCCAGCCAGCTCGACGGCAGCGTGACCTGCGACGCAGGGAAGGTCCCAAGTGGTAGCTGCGGTGACGGTGTCGTCATGGCAGGAGAAGAGTGCGACTGCGGCGATGGAACGGTGCCGGTCCCTGCAGGCTGTCCGGGGCCGAACAACGACACCATATACGGCGGCTGCACGACCCAATGCACGTGGGGGTCGTTCTGCGGGGATGCAATAGTGAACGGCCCGGAAGAATGCGACCTCGGCAAGATGAATGGATCGAACAACGGGGCAGGCGGATGCATGTTCGGATGCGTCAAGCCTCGGTACTGTGGTGATGGCATCATTGAAGACGGCGAGATGTGTGACTTGGGTCCACTGAACGGCGGGTGTGTGGATTACCAAGGGAACCCAGTGGAAGCCGGCTGTCCGTTTATGTGCAGCAAGCATTGCACGCTTCCTATTTGACCTTGATGAAGCAGGGAACTCAACATACCCTACCCCACCCAGTATGCGTGACCCAGGTTGATGGTGCCGTCAGCAATCTGTGGGAGGATAGCTAACTGGGCGGATGCCCCATCATTAGATCTATGGTGTAGAAACAACCGCAACCGAAATGGCTATGAACGGGAATGACGGACAGGCCGGATGTAGGCCGAAGCGATGGGACTGGGTAGGCGTGAGGCTGCTAATCTTCGCCCTCGTCGCCGAGATCACGACCGCGAGCTGTTCCTTCACCTGGGTGACACGTCCTGCCCCCTGGGAAGAAGCGCCTCAATACACCGCACTTCCGCAATGCACGGATAGCTACTGGATGCCGGTGCTGGACACGGCGGCAGTGGCATTATTCATCGCCGCGATCACCAATGTTTCTCTGAACACGTCGCCGGGCACAATTCGGAGCTATACCCTGGGGGCTGATAGCGCCCTGGGCCTCACAGCCCTCGCGAGCGCCATATACGGCTACTACTACGTGGCCGAGTGCAGGCAACAGGATCTGACAGTCCCGATTCCTCGACCATATTCTGCCCCGCAACCGGCCGATGGCGGGAATCTCTTGACCCGTTGGAGCAGTGGCCTGGCTCAAGGAGTGTCCCACGGGGCAGAGCCGGCGTGCAACGGTGAACAAGGTGGCCAGCGACCTCTTGATCCCTGACCATCTTGATCCTGTTGCCCATCTCCCCCGCAGCCCATACGATGGCCGGGAAAGAAACATCCAGGAGA
>PMJO01000089.1:0-4063 GCA_003158455.1 Myxococcales bacterium
GGTGTTCCCAGTCCCTGTGTAGTCCTTGTAGTGGCGCCCATCAGCCGCCAGCGTGTAGAAGATTCTGTTGTCGATCCCGCGAAAGCAGAGCGTCGGTCCCTGCTCGTCTCCCTCGGCGGTGTGGTTGAATACCAAGTCCAGGATCACCTCGATCCCGGCCTTGTGGAATGCCTGGACCATTTCCTTGAACTCGAGCTTCTGCTGGCCCAAGCCGGTCGCGCTGCTGTAGGAAGCTTTGGGCGCGCGGAAGACCACGGGATCGTATCCCCAGTAGTTTCGGAGCGGTTGGTTTGTCTGCGGATTTCTCCGCGTGACGGAACCCTCATTGAACTCCTGCACGGGCATCAGCTCCACGGCGGTCACTCCCAGGGTCCGGAGATAGGCAATCTTCTCGATCAAGCCTCGGTAGGTTCCTGGATGCTGCACACCCGCCGTGGGATGAATAGTGAAGCCGCGCACGTGCGTTTCGTAAATGACTGTCTTCGACCAGGGATGTCGCGGTGGCTGGTCGCCACCCCAGTCGAAGGGCTCATCGACAAACACGCATTTCGGCATCGACCTGGCGTTGTCGAGCTTTGAAAAGGACAGGTCTTGCTCCGGCGCCGACGAGTCGTATCCCCGTGCCGACACGAAATCCCACGGGGGCAGTCGCGAAATNNTTGCTGGGTTCGTAGGGGCCATCCACGCGGTAGGCATAGAGTTGGCCAGAACCGATCCCTCCCACCCAGACGTGCCATACGTCGCCGGTGCGGTTGCGCGCGGGATCGAGATCGATCACCCGTGCGGGAGCTGCGTCTTCAGGATGGTCGAACAGTTCCAGCTGAACGCCGGTGGCATGACGGGTGAAAAAGGCGAAGTTGACCCCTTTGCCGCTTTTCTGGGTTCCCACGGGCAGAGGCGAGCCCTCCCGAACGTCAGCGCGCTCGGAATCTACCGAGGCACGATCGCCTTGCTTGGGTCGGGGCGTCTTCATCGTCGCTGCCACAGAATTCGGTCGGATTCGAGTGGAACCGCCACGCCGGGGCGCTGAGGTACGACTCGCGCCGTGTAGTCACTCGCAGGGCGTGTCGGCGGTACGGTTGCCTGATAGACACGAGCGTGCCCTGCATCCGGTGCCGGTCGCACGTACCTCATTGCCTCCCGCACCGCATCGCCGCCGTTGATTCCCTCTGCATAGAGTTCAACTCGCACCGCATTCGGGTCGAGATCGTTCAGGAAGAGATCGACTTCAAACACGTGGTGCTCCGCGCTGGTATCGACCCGCACCTCTCCGAAGCGCAGCAACCCCCAACTCCGCTCGACCGCGTGCTGCCAATCGACGATCTGCCGGCCCACTGCGCCTTTGTTTGCCGCGCGTTCGCGGAAGGTGGTGGCAGCCGGGAGGTACCGTTGCTCGGTGTATTCGCGCACCGTTCGGTCGGCGGAAAAGCGCGGTGTCAACAGCGCCATGCTCTCCCGCATACGCTTGATCCAGGCGGTGGGAATGCCATTTCCGTCCCGCGCATAGAACTCCGGGATCACCTCCCGTTCGAGCAGGTTGTAGAGCGCTTCCGCTTCGACAGCGTCCCATGCGGGATCGTCGCCGTGCTCCTGACCGTCACCCAATGCCCACCCCACCTCAGGCGTGTACGCCTCGGCCCACCAGCCATCCAGTTCCGAGAGATTGATGCCTCCGTTCACGAGCACCTTCATTCCGCTAGTGCCGCTCGCCTCCCAAGGTCGTCGTGGCGTATTGAGCCACACATCCACNNATGGGCCTTGCCCGCGATGATGAGCTGCACCGGGCGCTCCGGGTTCCCGAGAATACGAAGTAGTCGCCCCGGATCGTGCAGCAGTAGGTTCGGTCTCTTGTAGGTCGCAAAGCGCCGCGCAAAGCCCAGTATCAAAGCCCTGGGATCAAATAGGTGTTTCGCCTCGTCAACCGCCTCGGGCGACGCGCCAGAGGCGGCGAGTTGCCGGGACAATCGCTCGCGTGCGTATTCAATGATGGACTTGCTTTGGACGGCACGAAACTGCCACAGCTTGGCGTCCGAGATCTGCCGAATATCTTGCTGCAATGGCTCCGTCGCTCCCAACCAGCGGTCCTTTCCGCAGGCTTCCGTCCAGAGATCGTCTGCCGATGCCGAGTCCCAGCTCGGCATATGGACGCCATTGGTCACGTGCCCCACGGGCACTTCACCAGCCGGCCATTGCGGAAATATCGGCTCAAACAAATGCCGGCTGACTTTTCCGTGCAAGCGGCTTACGCCGTTGACGGCCCCGCTGCCCCGGATTGCCAGATAGGCCATGTTGAAACTCTCTGACGAGTCGTTCGGATTCTGGCGGCCCAGGGCCAGCAAATCGCGAAGTGATAGGCCCAGCTTCTGCTTGGCATAGCCGCCCAGGTATTGCTCGATGAGCGCTGGAGTGAAGCGGTCAAACCCCGCAGCCACCGCCGTGTGGGTGGTGAAGACGTTGCCCGCTCGCGTGACGGCCAATGCGACTTCGAAGGGCTGCGCGGCCTCCTGCATGAAGCTGCGAGCGCGCTCCAATGCGGCAAAGGCCGCATGCCCTTCATTCAGGTGACAGACCTCTGGCTTGATGCCAAGTGCAGCAAGCAATCGCCATCCGCCGATCCCAAGGAGTATCTCCTGCTTGAGGCGCAGCTCCGGCCCACCGCCATAAAGCTCGCTGGTGATCCCCCGATGGGCGGGAAAGTTTGCCGCATCATTGCTGTCCAGNNCTGTCCGGGATCGTTGTACGGGAAAAGAGCCTGTTGGGCACCGTCGCGGTCGATCACCTGGCGAAAGTACCCCTGCTGGTACAACAGTCCCACGCCAACTACTGGCACGCCCAGATCGCTGCTGGCCTTGAGCTGATCGCCGGCCANNGGCCACATTGCCCAGTCCGCCCGAATAGATAGGCAAGGCCTCGCTGAGCATGAATTCCATACTGAAGTAGGCGACGCAGCCCAGGGAAGTCTCCGGGTGCTTCTGTTGGAACCACGCGGGCGTCTCAACCGCTTTCCGCCTGGTCTCCAGCAAACCATCAACGCTCCTGCGAAACGCCGGGTCGGCCATCACGCGCTCGATCTGGTCGCGTGATGCCGTCTGCAGGACAACCCATGGATTGTGCGTGGTTTCCCACAGTTCGCGCTCCAGCCGGCGCCACACTTCGTCGGTGGCGTGATTCCAGGACCAACGCATATTCAGGGCCAGCTCTGCCAGAGAATCGAATCCCTCGACTTCCGCCGCCTGATGGGGACCTATTGGGTAGCCGACGCGCTCATCTTTGCTCATGGATTGTTCCCCAGCCTTCCCTCGGATGAAATTGCTTGCTGTTGCGGAGACGTGGACGTGGCCAGAGCATCGCTGACAATGGTCTGGGCTTCCTCCAGGATACGGCGCAGATGATCCGCCCCGCTGAAGCTCTCCGCGTAGATCTTGTAGATACTCTCGGTCCCCGACGGACGCGCCGCGAACCATCCGCTCTTGGCCACCACTTTCAGCCCGCCGATGGGAGCATCGTTGCCCGGCGCGCGGGTGAGGATTGTCTGAATCTTCTCGCCAGCCAGATCCTTGAACCGAACTTGCTGCGGCGACAATCTCCCCAACAATTCCTTCTCTGCTGGAGTGGCCGGCGCCTCGACTCGGTCGTAGAGTGGCTCACCAAACTCGCGCGTGAGGTCCTGGTAGAGATCACCCGGATCGCGGCCCATCCGCGCGGTGATCTCCGCCGCCAGCAAGGCTGGGACGATTCCGTCCTTGTCGGTCGTCCAGACGCTGCCGTCCAGCCGGACGAACGATGCACCCGCACTCTCTTCGCCGCCAAAGCCAAGCGAGCCGTCGAGCAGACCTTCGACGAACCATTTGAAGCCGACAGGTACCTCGTAGAGCTTCCGCTTCAACTTTGCGGCAACCCGATCGATCATCTGACTGCTCACCACGGTCTTGCCCACCGCCGCATCCGAACGCCACCTGGGCCGGTGTTGGAGCAGATAGAAGACGGCAACCGATAGGTAGTGATTGGGGGCCAACAGACCGGCACTTCGAGTAACAACCCCGTGCCGGTCGTGGTCGGTATC
>PMJO01000089.1:4125-7287 GCA_003158455.1 Myxococcales bacterium
ACGACCGTCAGGTTCAACCCGTAGCGCTCGGCAATCGGGCCCCAGTAGTGGACCCCGGCACCGCCGAGCGGATCGACGCCCATGCTGATCTTCGCGCCGCGAATGGCGTCCATATCGACCACATTGGCGAGGTCAGCGACGTAGGCGCTGAGATAGTCGTGCCGGTGCGTCGTGGAGGCGTGAAGGGCCTTTTCGAGAGTGACCCGCTTCAAACCCAGAAGGTCATTCTCGAGAAACTGGTTTGCCTTCGCCTCGATCCAGGTGGTGACATCCGATTCCGCCGGTCCGCCGTTCGGGGGATTGTATTTGAATCCGCCGTCATGTGGCGGATTGTGGGAGGGCGTGACCACGATCCCGTCGGCAAGTCCCGTCTTTCGCCCGCGATTGTATGTCAGAATTGCATGGGAGACGGCAGGCGTTGGCGTGTATTCATCCCCCTGCGACAGCATGACTTCCACGCCGTTTGCGGCCAGTACTTCAAGCGCGCTGGAAAGCGCGGGCACCGACAGGGCATGGGTGTCCATGCCCAGGAAGAGCGGACCATCGATTTTCTTCTGGGCACGGTACAGGCAGATGGCCTGACTGATGGCGAGAATATGCCGCTCGTTGAAGGCCTTCTCGAACGCCGAGCCGCGATGTCCCGACGTCCCGAAGGCAACCCGTTCCGCTGACACCAAAGCGTCAGGCGTCTCGGTGTAGTAGGCCGTGACGAGTCTGGGTACGTTCACCAGCATCGATGCTTCGGCCGGCTTCCCTGCCGCAGGACTTACTTTCATGACTTCAGCGCCACCAGAGCCCCGCAACCGCCCAGACCGCCCCGATAAGAAGCACCATCCACACCAGGTCGCCGCCCCATCCCCAATGCTGGTAGCTAAGCGTTGCAAAATCGCCACCAGTGCCTGTCTTCGCGCCCAGACGCCTTTGGATGTACCGGGGGAATGGCGCCCCCCACTTCCGGTAGCCCCACCCATAGCTAATCGGCCCCACGAAAAACAGGAACATGAATGCTATCCACAACCACCATTGATGAAACATTGCCATGAAGATCCCCCTCCTCTCAGTTCTGCTACCACCACCAGGCGCCCGCCTTGACCTTCACCCGGTTCACCACTCCGGTAGCACCACTCCTGCGGGCGTCCTTGTCAGCTTCTCCCCACCCGATCCAGGTTCCGACAGTGCCAGTCAACGTGGCCATTCCTCCGTCAACCGAGACCTTGATTTCATCGCTGTGCACGAAGGGACTCCAGAAAAAGGCGTTCTCGATATTCTTCTTGATCCGCTCGTCGCTCAGGTATAGCTGTGGCCCAAACATCCCGGAAGCGTAGTAAGACGTCTGGCCGCCATAGGGCGAGGCGTAGTAGTAGTTGGGCCAATCGTAGTAGGTAACCCAAGACGCCGGCTCAACCTTCAGCGCGTTCCAGACCAACANNNNCTTATTGTGGAGCTATCTAGCAGCGGGTCCCAGAACACGACGGCCTTCAGCTGTTCCTTCATCTCTGCATCGGTGGACTGGCCGCTCGGCCTCACCTTCACAAGGCTATCAAGCCCCGTAACGCCCACTATGTTCTCTACGTCCTGTTCAGCGGAAGTCTTCGCCTTCAGGTTTCCCACGTTACCGCTGAGAACGACCACTCCTCCTCCAACGTTTACGTCGAGGGAGAAGGCAGCAACCCGCGGGTCGAGGCGAAGGGCAGCCTGAACCGCCTGTTTGATGTCGCTGTCCGACCTAGTGGCGTACTTCAATCTTCGGCGCGCGTCATTATGCGCCCATGGCTCGACTTTCATCCCGCTGGCGTCAACCGATAGCACTCCGTTCACCCAGGCGTCATCCGACGCCCGCGATTTTGCGATGGCGCTTCCAACGATTCCCGTGAGCGTAACCTTGCCGCCGCTCACCTCTACGTTGGTCATGTCGCCATTGACCCAGATGTCCCATTGGAGGCGAGACTTGACATCCGCCGCAATTTGCGAGTCGGTGCGTTTCGCCAGGTAGTTGATCGCAACCTCATTACGGACCTCTTTGATCCCCTTCACGCCCTTGGCGATCCGGGCAACTAGTTGCATTTCCGCGTAGGAACCGACACTGCCGGTTAGCGTGGCCACGGCTTTTTGGACGGAGACGGCCACCCGGTAGGATTCGGTTGCGGGATCCAGACGCAGCGCGGCCTGGATATCCTTGCGCGTGTCTGCGTCGGAGCGGGACACTGGCGTCACCGTGGTCCGGTCGATCACACCGCGCACGCCCCGGATGCTCTCGGCCATCTTCACCGCCCGCTCTTTGGCGAGCAGGTTGTCCACCGAACCGGAGAGCGTGACGATCCCCTCACTGGTGCTGACATCGACATCACTCGGGAACACGCCCTTTTCGAATACCAATCCTGCTTCGACAGCGGCTGTGATGCCGCTGTCGGTGATTTCCCTCTTCGCACTCGCCGCCTGCAAGGGCGAAAAGGCCAGAACCTGGGCTCCGGTTGCGATCAGGAGGATTGCGCACCACCTGCCGACCGCTGAGCGGTGAAGCGGTCTTGCCACCTTCGTGGTGACGCGCGGCAAACGGATCGCCGGGCCGGAGTTGTTATCGGTCGCACTTGTCTTTCCACTGTCGTTTCTCGATGCACTTTTCATTGGGGCTGACTCCTGCTTTAGAGGGATTCGACGGGTTATTGGAGCGCTCTGGCGGGATCCCCTGACGCCGGAGTTGTGAGAGTTTCGATGTTCTTCGCTAGGCCCGCGTGTCCAGATCCGGTCGGCCAACCCGAACGTGGCAAGATGTCACACGAGGCAGAGTGCCTCGCTATTGCCGTGCATTCCGTCGTGGCCTGCGCCTGGGACATTTGTCACGCGAGGCAGAGTGCCACGCCGCCGCGCTCCCAGCTGTACGGCGAGGATGACGAGCATTGCGACCGGGACGACCATCATTTGGAACTGCGCAAATCTTGCTCAATGTGGGCTTTGCGCTCCTCGTACTCGGCTGTCGTGATCTCACCGGCAGCGTAGCGCCGTTGGAGGATCCCGAGCGGGTCATCTCGGTACAGCCGCAGCTTTGAGCGAGGGACAGGGAAAGCGAACGAGAAGAACGAGACGATGAGCAAGACCCAGAACATCCACCAGAAGAAGTGCATTCCGAAAAACTGCGATTGGTACCAGTACATGGTTTTCTCC